>JAIRKH010000073.1 GCA_031260245.1 Treponema sp.
TCGAGGGCAGACAATTTATGAAGTCGTTTAAAAAGAATAGCGACGGAGACTGTTATGCGATATATTTTAAACCGCGCCATCTGGGGCGAAGATTTGGTTTTTAGGGGCATTGCATATAATGTTCCTGCTGTTTACGACGTTTTGGCGGCACGGACTTGCGTTTACATAATTTATAATATCTTCTCCTAATTTTTTAAATAACCTTCCATTATTAATTCATTCACTATATCTTGACCCAGTTTTCCCCCTTTATCTGAACCTGAAATTCTGAGTAGTTTAAGTATATCGTCATTTTTTGTTTGACCATAAACGCCGAAAACACTCGTTCCGATTATAAAAATAAGAACAAAAGAAAGTTTTTTCATGTTTTATTCTCCATTTAGTATTTAATGTATATTTTACTATATGTCAATATAATTCTTATTGCGCCTAACAGCGTATGTAAGGACGTAAGCGCGCCCACCGCGCTTTGAGGAATCTGGGATCAGGCGGATTCAGCTATGGCGCTAGGCTCGCGCGGCCCGGTCGTAGGTTCCCCGCTCGAACTAATCGTTTGACAGGGCGAGCTATTGTTTCACGGCTTTTTCGTATAGTTTATGCTGGCAGTATAGCGTATCAGGACAAAGTATGGCCGCCTCGCTTGCGTCCGCGCACGCCGACTGGCGTACCCCTACCAAAAGACCTTCGGTACCATACCCCGCGGCGGACACGGAGGCGAAAACGCCGCGCGCAAAGCAGCGACCGCAGTCGCGCGTCCCTTCGTCGCCCAGTGCCTCATGTTCTCGCCGACGACGCTCTGGACGGGTTTCAGGCGCGGCTATGATTCTGCGATGAAGCGACGATCGAGAGCTGGGCGATACCCTACGGGTGCAACTGTTAGACGCCGCTCATACGTCGCCGAGAATAGGCTCGTCTACTAAGTCTGATTGCCGATACAGTCGATGGTACAGACTCCCAAACGCCCACTCCGCTGCTCGCGCCACAAGCCCTGCCTTCACAGGGTTCTCCGCAATGTACTCCCGCGTCCGTAAAAAGTCTTCCATCCCCCCGATTATTCGCGAATAGAACCGCTCTCCCCACACATGCCCCTTCCGTCCATGCGCCTTGTTCCACGCCTTCGCGAAATTACACTTTATCCATTGCATTATTTCCGATAGATTGCCGTCTTTACCCGGCTTTATCAGGAAATGGATATGATTTCCCATGATACAGAAATCCCATAACTGGAAATGGAATTTCCGTTTGGCTTTCGCGACGAATGAGAGAAATAATAGCTTGAACAGGGGGTCGAGCAGGCTCATGTCGTCGTGGTCTATTTTCGACGTAACATGATACGTCGCTCCGTAGATGAGTATTCGCAAACTTCGCATACCTGTAATACGGGCTTGTTATGAAAATTGCTTCGGTGTCAGACACTTTTTTTTGTAGAAGTGTACGACGCAGACTTCGTCTGTTAGACGACTTTGCGCGGATTGTTGTTTGGAAATGGGGTACCGCTCTTATAGTCCGGTGTCAGACAATAAAACGGATAGACTTATGGACGCAGATTTACAGCAGGCGGACAGGTACTTACGCCTAATGTTTTGGCTGTACGACGTTTCTTTGAAAGCCTCGCAAGAAAGTATTGACAAAATGAAACAACCATGTTAAACATTTGATAGACTCTGAATGAAATCCTGTAAACTTTATATTCTAGGAGCGACTTATGAAACCATTTATGGATGAAGATTTCTTGTTGGAAACAGAAACAGCGCGGTTTTTGTTCCACAATGCGGCAAAGAATGAGCCGATTTATGACTTTCATTGCCATTTGTCGCCGATTCAAATAGCGGAAAACAAGCGGTTTTCTAACATGACGGAACTCTGGCTTGCGGGCGACCACTACAAATGGCGTATGATGAGGGCTATGGGTTTTGACGAATACTACATTACAGGCCGCGCAAACGATTATGAGAAGTTTCTCGCATGGGCGAAGACAGTAGAACGACTCGTCGGTAACCCGCTCTACCACTGGACTCACCTCGAACTGCGCCGCTATTTTGGTATAGACGAAATTCTCTCGGAAAAAACCGCGCCCGTTATTTGGGAAAAGTCAATCGCCTTGCTTGAACAAGGCGGTTTGTCCATTAAAGATATTTTTGAGAAATTTAACGTTTACGCGGTCGGTACAACCGACGACCCCGCGGATTCTCTGGAACGCCATAAGGCAATCACGGAGGGAAGCGCGCCTATCGGCAAAATCAAAACGAAGGTGATTCCCTCGTTTAGGCCGGACAAGGCGCTCAATATTGACAAGCCGGGATTCGCTGAATATATCGCCAAGCTCTCTTCCGCGAGCGGCGTCTCTATCCATTCAGTCGCGGATCTTGTCAAGGCTCTCGAAAAGCGACTGGATTTCTTCCTGTCCTTGGGGTGCCGCGCCTCTGACCACGCATTGGAATACCCGCCCTTCGTCGTCGTGGACGACGCGGATATTGAAAAAACGTTTCAAGACGCGCTTGCCGACAAACCCGTTAATGTACCCGACGCATACAAGACAAAGGTATTGACGGAACTTGCCAGTCTCTACGCGGAACGCGGGGTCGTGATGCAGTTGCACTTTGCGTCAATCAGGAACGTCAATTCCCGTATGTTCAAATTGTTTGGACCAGACGCGGGTTACGACGCGTCCCACGATCATCAGGTAACCGCGAACCTTACGAGCTTGCTCGACCACATAGAAAGCAAGGGCGCTCTTCCTAAAACCGTGCTTTATACGCTGAATCCAAAGGATTATTACCCGCTTGCCACTGTTATGGGCGGCTTTCAGGACAATTTTTCCAAAGAGCAAGGAGTCCGCGGCAAGATGCAACTCGGTTCCGCGTGGTGGTTCTGCGACCATCGGGACGGTATTGAGGAACAACTGCGCGTACTCGCCAACGTGGGGCTTCTCTCCGCGTTTGTGGGAATGTTGACTGATTCGCGGAGTTTTCTCTCTTATCCACGACACGAATACTTTAGACGTATCTTCTGCAACCTGCTCGGCAAATGGGTTGAAAACGGCGAATATCCGCCAGACATGGACGTACTGTTTTCCATTGTGAAAGACGTCTGCTTTGGTAACGCGAAAAGATATTTTGGATAACAAGTTCGAAACTGTAGTACCGACAGCCGGTAATTTATAGTACAAGGAGCTTGAAGATGTATCGAAAAATCGCCGTATGTTTATTTTTTTTACCTCTTGCGTCTCTTTTCCCTCAAGAGTTTGATGACGAGCGGAGCGGAGAATTATCCTATTCCCCGAACTATGTGGACGTCATCTTGATACGGGAGCAGAGCAGGACGCCCGATAGGAATGTGAAGATGTCGGCGTTGACTCTGATAGAAAAGACGCTCAACGGTGAATATGGCGGAGACGCGGAAATCTTAAGCGCCTTGGAATTCTTGAGTTTCGAGGGCGTTATCAATAAAGAGAGGCTGAACGGCGTCCTCGTCAACAATTATCCGGACGTCCGTTTAAGAGCCGCGAAGAGTCTCGGAAATTTTGGGGGCCCGGACGCAAAGCGAATACTCCTCCAGTCCCTGAGGTCCGAAACGGAAACTATGGTTTTGACGCAAACGGTCCGCGCTCTCTCCATGATAGGAGTCGCGGAGGAGGACGAGCCCGTTCTGAACGGCATGATGAGGCGGTTCGACACGCGATATCCAGACAACGCTTTGGCGATAGCTTTCTTGGACGCCTATCAGGGCGTCATGGAACAGAGGCGGATCAGTCTGGCAACGCGAGAACTTATTTTACGCATCTCCCAAGCGAAATACCGATCCTCGGTGAAAAAAAAAGCCAAAGAACTGCTCCGTTTGAACAGTCGTCCCTAGGGTAATTTGCAAAGAGTTTTAGTCAAATAACCTGACATCTCGTTACTTTCCGCCCCAGAGCTTGATTTTGTCTTGAATCATATCGGTGAGCGCCTGATTCGCTTCTTCTATGCCCATGCGCCGCAGACTCCGTGTAATATCTTCCCACGCCGCGTCAAAGTTTTCCGGCTTGCCAAGCACGACGTTGGCAAGCGCGTTCTTTATGTATTCGTCAGCCTCGGACACTTTGGCGTTCACATCCGGAGGAAGTGTGTATTGCCACGCCTGTCCATGCTTGGAAATCCCAAGAGACTCGGTTGATGGAAATAGGTCTATCCACATTTCCACGCCATAAGCGGCAAGAGTCTCCTTTTCCACAGACAGATAGTTTTTCTTGATGGTTTCCGGGCTGTCCCGTGTGATGTAATTGCCCGTCGAGTCTATCCAACCCGCGCCTCGTTGAGGAAACGGGTAAACCCACCTGCCCACCCCGGTCTTCTTGCTGTAATCTGGGTCGGCGTCCGCCCATCGCTGTTCCGCGTCAGGAACGAGCCGCTTACCATTGACTACCTCATAGTTCACGTCTTTTATACCCCAGTTGACAAGTACTTGCGCCTCTTCCGAACACATCCAGTCCAGAAATTCAAAAGCTCGTTCCGGGTCCTTACACGCGGAACTGACGGCGATACCCCATCCGCCCCCAAAGCCGTAGTCCTTGAGCATTGTAGACAAGAACCGCTCATCCGCGGTGATTGGCAGATAGGCGTAGGTACGCTCCGGCATCCCATCGCCGATAAGGGAAGAACGAGCGTCAGAATAGCCCCACAGCGGATACGAGAGCCCAAGCGTCCTGCCCGACGCGATTTTCGCCTTCCATACATCCTCTTTCTGAGTGAAGGACTCCGGGTCAAGCACGCCCTCCGCATGCATACGGTTGAGCCATTTATAGAAGAGCGAAGCGTCAGGATGAAGGAATTTGTACTGGGCTTGCAATGTTTCTTGATTCACAATCCATTGACCGTCGTCAGGGTACCCGATGAGAAAACCTGAAGGATTGGACAGGTCTATGTACCACTGCCACGTGTCTATGAGTAAGGAAAGCCCTATTGTTTTCTGCCCATTGACGGTCGGGTACTTCCGCATATAGGCTTTGATTGCGGCTTCGTAATCCGCGAGAGTTCTCATGGGAGGGTATCCCAATTCCTTCAAAACCGCGTGTTGTAATTGCATGGAACCATCCGTTGACCACACCGCGGTTTTGACGCCGTAGGTCCCTACAGTGTAGATATGCGGATCTTGGGTTGAATTCCGCAGACGCACGAGCTGGTCCCCGTAGAGTTCCTTGATGTACTTGCCCTTCTCTTCAATGAGTCCGTCGAGGGGTATGACAGCGTCGGCTTCTATGAGCATCGTAAGGTCCCCCTTCGCGTAAATCAGGTCCGGGTACTGCCCGGACGCTATCATTAGCGGGATAGCCTGCTGGTCCCCGCCGACCGGATGGTCAACGGCAAGGGTAACGCCGGTCGCTTCGGTTATCTTCTTAGCGACCGGGTCGTCGAAAAGCATATCCTCGGTTGCGTCAACCGTGAACAAGGTAAACGTAATCGGGGACATTGTGCCGGCCGTGGAGATAGCTTCTCCGCGGTTCTTTCTCGCGCACGCGCCCATTGATAAGACGCATAGAGCTAATAGCGCAATCTTCTTTATCATAAATACCTCCTTTATTATTACGCCAAAGTTTGGCTTGTATCTATTCTTTCACCGCTCCCAATGTCATGCCAGACACGAAATATTTCTGTAGGAACGGATAGACAACGAGTATAGGAACGGTCGCAATTACCGTGATTGCCATTTTTATAGCCTCCGGGTTACGTTTTGCGGAGCGCAACCCTTCCGAATAGACGTCGGCCGCGGAGTTGACGCTCTGCGCGCTATCCAGTATCTTCATAAGCTCGTACTGGAGGGTTGAGAGCGCCCTGTCGTTGCGAGCGTAAAGGTAGGTGTCGAACCAACTGTTCCATTGCCCAACCGCGATGAACAAGGCGATTGTGGCAAGCGCGGGCGCGCACAAGGGCAAGATGATGCGGAAAAAGATAACCGCGTCGTTAGCCCCGTCTATTTTTGCCGATTCTTGGAGAGACGTCGGAATATTATCCATGAACGCCCGTATCACGACGACGTTGAAAGCGCTTATAAGCCCAGGAATGATGTAGACCCAGAAGCTGTTTATCAAGCCTAGATTTCTGATGAGGATATATTCGGGAATCATGCCGCCGCCGACGTACATGGTAAGTACCAGTAGCGCCGTGAAGGATTTTCTAAACATAAAATCTTTACGACTCAAAGCGAAGGCGAACATGGAACAACACAACGTTCCAAGAACCGCGCCTACGACTGTCCGCAGAATCGACATACGGAACGCGGACGGCAGGGCGCTCCCGCCGGAGAAGAGGCTCGTGTAATTGGCTGTAGTGAACGCGCGAGGGAATAGGTGAACGCCGCCCTTTACCGTGTCAACCGGGTCGTTGAAGGATTTTGCCAGCACGTTGAGGAACGGGTAAAGCGTCACAATAATCACCCCGCACATGAATAAGAATATGATAAGGTCAGTCGTATCGTATTTTCTCTTTTTCTTCAAATTTTCCCCTATTGGCGCGATGTGAATTATTAAAAAATCAAAAGAGCCATTCCTCCCCGAATTTCTTCGCGGCCGAGTTGGCCAGAAGTAAGAGGACGACGCTTACAACCGATTTGAATATGCCTATAGCCGTTCCAAAAGAGTATCTGAACAGCCCTATGCCGAAATCCAGAGCGTATTTATCAAGCACCAGGGCTTTTTGCGCCACAACCGTGTTGCCGAGTAGGAATTGCTTTTCAAAGCCGATGTTGATGATATTACCTATGGTCATAATGAGAAGTATGACGACCGTCGAACGTATACCCGGTAAGGTGATGTACCATATTTTTTGAAAACGGTTTGTCCCGTCTATTTCCGCGGCTTCATAAATCTGACTGTCTATGCCGGTCATTGCCGCAAGGTAGATGATGGCGTTCCATCCCGTTTCTTTCCAGACGTCGGCGAGCGCCGTTATCCACCAAAATAGTTCTGGTTTAAGCATGAAATTGATAGGCGCAAATCCCCATGAGACTAAAGTCTCGTTTATGGGACCTGACGGCGAGAGAATCGACGTAACGATGTTCGCGGTAATGACCCATGAGACGAAGTGGGGCAGGTAGGACACGGTTTGGGTGAAGCGTTTGAAGAGCGGGAAACGCAGTTCGTTGAGCAGAACCGCGAAGGCTATGGACGAGGTGAATCCGAAGAGAAGTCCAAGTATGCTCATACCCAGAGTGTTTGTCAAAGCTTGATAGAACATGGGCGCGGAGAAGAGCGCCTTGAAGTGCTTTAATCCCACGAATTCCTGCTTTAGAAAGCCTAGATGCGGCTTGAAATCCTCAAACGCCATGACCCATCCGGACAGAGGGATGTATTTGAACACGACAAGCCATACCGCGAAAGGCGCGGAAAAGAGGAGAAGGTAGCGTTGTTCGCGTAAACGCGCCCAAAAGCTTTTCTTCAGCATAAGCCGATGATATTCCCCAAATTCGCTTAAAGATACCATTATAATTAGATATGTTTTACGGCTAAAATTTTGACAGATATTTGTCTGTTGGCTCTACAGAGAGACGCGGACATTCCTTGCGGCGGCGTTCAGATAAACCTCCGCGCGCCTAGAACAATCCGATTGTTTCCGCTATACTATCGCTATGCATCGCGTTTATATAGAAAAGAAAGCGGGCTTCGCCGCGGACGCCGAAAGCCTGAAAAACGACTTACAAATATTTCTGGACGTACAATACCCAGAACTAAAAGATTTATCCACAGTCCGCGTTCTGCGCCGCTACGACGTCGACGGCTTGACCGACGAGCAGTTCCAAACCGCGGTCGAGAATGTGTTCTCCGAACCTCAGTGCGATATAGTCTTTATTCAGACTGCCGTGCCAGTAGACGCGGAACTTTCTTCCCGCCAGTATTTCGGCGTGGCGTATTTGAGTGGGCAATTCGACCAGCGGGCGGATTCCGCGGAACAGTGCATAGCATTGATCTGCGGCGTACGCCCTATCGTTAAATGCGCCGCAATCTATATCTTGTCAAAGAATATCGGCGATTTTTCAGACGAAACAATAGGGGCGGTGAAGAAATACGTTATCAACCCGGTAGATTCCCACGAAATTTCCCATGATTTACCCCTAACGCTCGACGACAAGCCGTCTAAAGTCAAGCGGACCCCTATTTTGACAGGTTTTTCCACAGCCGAAAACCTCGAATATTACGCAAAACAATACGAACTGGCGATGTCAGGCGATGATTTGCGCTATTGTCAGGCGTATTTCAGCTCGGAACGCCGAGACCCCACGCTTGCGGAACTCCGCGTGCTTGACGCTTACTGGTCGGACCATTGTCGGCATACCACCTTCACGACCGAGTTGGAGCTTGACGACAAGAGTTTGGGGAGCGTCCATCGAGCTTTTGAGTTATACGAGAAGACGCGGCGCGAAGTTTATGGAGAAAAAGCCGCGCAACGCCCACGGACCCTCATGGATATTGCCACTATCGGAGCCAAGGCTTTGAAAAAGCGCGGTTTGTTGGACGATCTGGACGAATCGCCTGAAATAAACGCTTGTACTGTCAAGATTACGGCGGAATTTGCGGACGGCTCGACCGAACCTTGGCTTTTGCTCTTTAAAAACGAAACCCACAACCACCCTACTGAAATCGAACCGTTCGGGGGCGCGGCGACCTGTTTGGGCGGAGCCATACGGGACCCGCTTTCCGGGCGCGCCTTCGTGTATCAAGCTATGCGAATAACCGGTTGCGGGGACCCGCGACAGCCTTTGGGCGATACTTTGAACGGCAAATTGCCCCAAGTAAAAATCGCCCGCGAGAGCGCGGCCGGCTACTCGTCTTACGGCAATCAGATAGGGCTTGCCACAGGGCAGGTCGCTGAATTTTACCATGCGGGCTTTATCGCCAAGCGCCTAGAACTCGGCGCGGTCGTTGGAGCTGTTCCGTCCTCGTGGGCGCTCCGCGAAGAGCCGCGCGCGGGCGACGTCGTCCTCCTCGTCGGAGGCAAAACCGGTAGGGACGGCATAGGCGGAGCCGCGGGATCGTCAAAGACGCACACTGACCAATCGGTCGCCAAATCCGGCGCGGAAGTACAGAAAGGCAATCCTGTGGAAGAGCGTAAGATTCAGCGGCTGTTCCGCAACTCGTCTGTAACGCGCCTCATCAAACGATGCAACGATTTTGGCGCGGGCGGGGTCGCAGTTGCAGTTGGCGAGCTTGCGGACGGGTTAGACGTGAACCTTGATGCGGTTCCAAAGAAATACGCAGGATTGGATGGCGTTGAGACCGCGCTCTCCGAGTCTCAAGAACGTATGGCGGTCGTGATCGCCGAAACGGACGTCCATGCATTTATCAGCGCCGCGGCCGCCGAGAACCTCGATGCGGTAATAATCGCCTGCGTTACGGACGAAAAGCGCCTCCGTATGTTTTGGCGGGAGCGGACGATCGTTGACCTCTCCCGCGAATTTCTGAACTCAAACGGCGCGGCGCGGCGGGCGACGGCGATTCTCGAAAACGGAAACCAAACGATAGACGAAAAGCCAAAAACCCGCGCCTTTCTTTCCGAGCTTGAAAAAGAGCTTGCGTCTCTCCGAACCTGTAGTCGACGCGGGTTGCAGGAACGGTTTGACGGCTCTATCGGCGCAGGGTCGGTCTTATTTCCATTCGGCGGCGCGACCCAAGGTACGCCGGAGTGCGGAATGGCCGCGCTGTTGCCGTCTCTGGACAAGGAGGCGCGAACCGCGAGTCTGGCGGCGTTTGGTTTTGACCCGGACGCGATGACCGCGGACCCCTACAAAGGCGCGAAAGGAGCGGTACGGGAGGCGTTGGCGAAAATAGCGTGTATGGGCGGGGACTGGCGGCGCGCGCGCCTGTCTTTACAGGAGTATTTTGAGCGTCCGGACAGCCCGGAGTCTTGGGGCAAACCCACGGCCGCGTTGCTCGGCGCGTTGGAAGCGCAGTTGGCGCTTGGAACGCCGGCTATCGGCGGCAAAGATTCGATGTCCGGCGCGTTCTTGGCGGACGGCAAGAAACTCGCCGTGCCTCCGACCTTGGTCGCTTTCGCCTTTGGGGTCGCGCCGGCCGCAAACGTGCGAGGCGGCGCGTTGAGCGGCGCGGCGGATAACAACATTGTCCTATTTGAATACAGCGAAGACGACGGCTGGGACGTATTCGCGGCGAATTTGTCAGCGTTTGCGGAATTAGGTTCCGCGGTGAAGGCGGCGTATCCAGTAGGCGCGAGCGGAGTAGCGGCCGCGTTAACGGTTATGGCTTTCGGTAACATGGTCGGGGTGGAGCTCAACGCGGAGAAAACGCCGCTAAACGCTGCTCACGGCTCAATATTAGCGGAGATTTCCAAAGAGAACGCAGTGAAATTCGGCGCGGCTCGCGCCAGAGTCATTGGAAAGACTCTCGCCTCTTCAGAAGAACCTGTTTTTCGCATCATTCACAACGAAGAAATTGAAGAAACGCCGCTCGCCGCGCTCCACGCCATTTACGAGGAGCCTTTGCGGGAAGTGTATCCGCAAACCGGAGGAAGTGAAAGCGTCGCGAGAGCGTTTGCCTCCCGCTTTATTAGCAAACCGAGCGTCAGCCCTCAACGTCCCATTCACAACGCTTCTCCTCTCGCTGTTCTCCCCGTATTTCCCGGTACGAATTGCGAATGGGATATGGAACGGTGTTTCCGCGAGGCGGGCGCCGAAACGCGGCAGACGGTTTTCCGTAACAACAACCAACAGGCTATTGCGGATTCCATTATGGAACTGGCGCGGGCGATTGACGGGGCGCAGATTATCGCGCTGTCCGGGGGTTTTAGCGCGGGAGACGAGCCGGACGGGTCAGGCAAGTTTATAGCGAACGCGTTTCGCGCGCCCCGCGTCATGGACGCGGTCAGTGGATTTCTCCAACGCGGCGGGCTTATACTCGGTATATGCAACGGGTTTCAGGCGCTTATTAAACTCGGTCTAACGCCGTACGGCGAGTTTCGAACAGCCGCGCCTTCCGCGCCTACGCTCGCCTTTAATCGCGTGAGGCGGCACGTTTCCCGCATGGTACGGACGCGGATAATGTCAACGGCTTCGCCGTGGCTGGCGTTGGAGGATCCGGGAACAATTCACGTCGTGCCTGTGAGCCACGGAGAGGGCAGACTCGTGATAGATGCGGATGAAGCGGAGCGGCTTCTCACAAACGGGCAGGTTCCCTTTTGTTACGTTGACGCGGACGGTGTTCCCTCGGAAAACGAGCCTGATAACCCCAATGGCTCGATGTTTGCAATCGAGGGGCTTGCGAGTCCTGACGGCAGGATTCTGGGAAAAATGGCTCATTCCGAGCGGCGGGGCGAATTCACGCACGTCAACGTTCCGGGGAACAAGTATCAGCGGCTTTTTGAGGCGGGCGCGGCGTTTTTCAAGTAAGAGGCTTTGAGAGGAAACTATTAGCTACGGAGTTATTCGGCGGACGCGGCGTTGCTGTTCTGGCGTAAACAACCGGAACGTTATGCGAAATTTGCTCGATTTATTGGTAAAAATTATGCAAAAAGACTTGACAATAATAAAATGACAAAGTAAAATCATTTGTATAAAATCATTGGAGGAAAATTATGATGAATTATGGTGTAATACAGCCAAATAATGTGTTACGGGCTTCCACTAGGGAACAACTTCACGGCGTATGGAAAAAAATGGCTTTTACTTTTTTTGTTGCGTTTTTGATACATATACCATTATATATTAGTACGATTTTGAACCAATTATATACTGAAGTTGCGGTATTTTCTATAACGTATGCGGCGTTAGCCATTATTTACATGGTAATTGGCGGGCCGTTTTATTTAGGATTCGCCGGATATTTTCTAAAAAGGATACGTGGAGAAGATATTTGTACGAAGAATATATTTGATGGGTTTAAACGTTTTTCTCATAGTTTTGTGTTAATGTTATTAACCTATATATTTACATTTTTATGGACATTAATATTAATAATACCTGGTATAATTAAAAGCCTATCATATTCAATGGCGTTTTTTATCCTATATGATAATCCAGAAATGGAACCGCGTCAAGCGTTAAAAGAAAGTTGCCGAATGATGAAAGGATATAGAGGTAAATTATTCTGTTTGGAACTCAGCTTTATCGGGTGGCTTTTATTGGGTATATTAACATTGGGTATAGGTTGGCTTTGGCTTTATCCCTATATGTATATGAGTATTGCTAATTTTTATGAAAACCTAAAAACAAACCAAAAAGATAAACTTATTGAAGGACATATTGAGAAGGGGCAAAACTTCGCATAACAGACGATAGGCGCTTCGCGCCTTTGACGCTAGGGGTTGGATGGTTAGGTCATTCCGCTACGCTCATTCCTATTCTCTTCGCCTTTTCAGCGCTCATTGTCCAAACTGATTTTTTATTAAATACGACAAGGGATGTAAAACGCATACATAATCGGCTTCCAGTTTATCATAAGAAAGCTAGAATGAAATTCCTAAATCACGCGAAAAAACGTCAGCGTCCCTTTTAAAATTTGTTTTTTTATACTATTTCTAATTAGTGAAGTTGTATCATTGTATGGAGGATTGCCTACAATGATAATTTTTGAATTCTTATTCAAATTATATTGAGAACGCGAAAGATTAAACAGGCTGTTTTGAGTAAAATACGCTTTCGCCGCTCCATGCAAAGACGCAATTTTAACCGCGTTTTTGTCAATGTCCGCGCCTATGGAATTCCTGCCGCGCAAAAACCCGCCGTAACCGCAGGAAGTGTCAAGAATAGTATACTCCGAAAATTTCGGCGCGTTTTTTGCTATAAGAGAATAAACAATGTCCACTAACCATTTCGGGGTATAAAAACTGCCGTAATTCACGGCGTCTTTGCGGTTCAGGCGCCGTTATTCCGTAAAAGCGCACTATCACGCGGCGTTATTATCTGTCAAGCGGAAAAACGGGACAAAGAATTTGGTTTTGGTAAAAGACTTCCGCGTGTGGAAGAACCCATACCGCCATTTTTTACTTTGAGGAGAAAAACGCCCGCCTGAATTTTTGTTGACCAACCCTGTCTTGACATAATTTCGATTATTATTTAGACTATGCGGCATAGACGAGGCGAAGGTTGATAAGAACTGGGTAACGGTTCTGACCGACAAGGAATCGAATAGAACGTCCCCGGTTGGCGAGGCGCAGGAAGCTTTGGCGCTTATCGCGGCCGCGATCAAGGCTCTGATTGCCGCGAAAAGCGAGAGGAAGCGTATCGTCGGGAAACCGGATTACCCATCTCGTTATATTTCAAACGCGCGTATCCTCGTGTTCAAGGGGG
>JAIRKH010000085.1 GCA_031260245.1 Treponema sp.
TTGCATCCTTGTTTTAGAGGATGTAACCGCAAAGGCAAAGCGAATATTTCCTATTCGCCCTTATTAGCTCCCGCCATGAGACCTTCGAGGAGGTAACGCTGAAAAACCATGTAAAGCGCGGTTATAGGAATCGCCACGAGAACCGCGCCCGCGCAAAAGGCCGTGAAGTCCGAGTTCTGCCCGCTTATCAGGTCGAAAAGCCCAATCGCCAGCGTGCGCTTCTCGTTTTGATTTATCAGGTAACGGGGCAACATATAGTCCATCCACGGTCCCATGAACGACGTTACCGCGATGAAGAACATTATCGGCGTAGACAAGGGCAGAATTATCTTGAAGAAGAGCTGAATCTTGGATAAGCCGTCAATAGACGCCGCTTCGTCCATGGATTTGGGGATGTTCAACATATACCCCCGCACAAGCCAAATATTGCCCGGAATACCGCCCGCAACATAGATGATGACCAACATATTAAGGTTGTTCAACATCTTGAAGTTGAGCGCCACCATGTAAAGCGCCGTCAAACCCAGAAAACTGGGAAACATTTGCAGAATCATCACGGATAGAAGACCGGCCTTGCGCCCTTTGAAAGGGAAGCGCGCAAACACAAACGCGGTCATCGTGTGCAGGACAATGGAGAAAACCGTCGTTACAACCGCGACGTAAAAGGTGTTGAGGTACCACATACCATATTTCGTCTGGGTAAACAAGCGGACGTAGTTGTCAAAGGTGGCTTCCGACGGAATCATGCTACTACGCGCAATGCCGTTTTGCGGGTTGAGCGACGAGCCGACCACCCACAACAAAGGATAGATAACCACAATCGCCACGATAATCAATTCGAGGTATATCAGAACCGTACTGATAACGCTTTTAACTTTGTATGCTTTCATTGTCGTCTCCTTAACTTTCCTTAAACGCCCTTGTGCGGAGCAAGTTCCACGCGGAAACGGACGCCACGATGATGAATATGAAGATGCTCAACGCCGAAGCGTAGTTGTACATACGCTGGTCAAGGGTTAGTTTAAATATCCACGAAATCAGAATATCAGTGGAACCTGCCATTTGGAAGTTCGGGTTGGCCGGCCCCCCTCCTGTGAGGAAGTAAATCATGTTGAAGTTATTGAAGTTAAAGGTGATGCTCATCAGTATCTGGGGCGACGTCGAAGCAAGTACAGTCGGTAAGGTAACGGCGCGGAACTGTTGAAAGACGTTTGCGCCGTCAATCTGCGCGGCTTCGTACTGTTCTTGCGGTACAGTGGTCATTACGCTCGATATGAGCGCCATGAAGTAAGGGAAACCAAGCCACACATTCACGACTACAAGGCAGAATCGCGCCCAACCGACGTTGGACAGGAAGGGAATCGCCTCTTTGATAATGCCTGCATGGAGGAGCGTCTGATTGAAAGCGCCTTCTTGGTTGAGGAGGGCTTTGAACACGAGCATAGACACGAGCCCCGGCACAGCCCACGGTAGTATGAATATACTCCTCCAGAACGTGCGGAACTTCACCGCTTTCGCCCGCAAGATGAGCGCTTGAAACAACCCGAAGGCGTAGGAAGAGAACGTCGCAAGGAAGGCCCAGACGACTGTCCAGAGGAATATTTGAACGAAGGTCGAACCCCATATCTTGATTTTTACGATGTTGACGAATGTGTCGAATCCAGTCCATTCAACGAGCTTGCGCGGTGGAATGAAATTCGCGTTGTAATTAGTGAACGCAACGAGAATGGCGAAGATAATCGGAACTATCGAGATGAAGACGACGAGGAGCATACCGGGCGTTATCATAATGTATTCAAACGAGTTGTCCCATAGCTTCTTGAAATAGTCCGCGCTGGTGATAGTTTCGCCTTTTTCAATGCGTTTACGGGTCTTGTAGGCGTCGACGATGTTGTAAATCCAAACTGCGACGAATATGAGCAGAACAAGCGCCGCTATGATACCCGCAAGCATAAGCATGATTGAGTGGTCGTAGTTCTTGCGGTCTTGAACGCGGGACACGGTTCCGAGCGTAACGAGTCCCCAAAGTCCCTTCAAGAAGAAGCCTGCGTTGCGGAATTGGGGTTCCACAGAGCCGAGCAGAACGCCAAGAGAACCGGTCAGAAGCTCCACGCCGACAAAGACGACTTGCAAAGCGAAGAAAATCAACCCTTTGGATTTCTGCTTATTGATGAACTGTCCGCTGCCCCAAACGACTGCGGAACAGACGGCTGCTAATTGTTTCATAATATTCTCCTTTTATTCGTTAGACCACGATCTGGACTTACCCGCCATCATAAGCGCGGTGTCGTATGTGTCGATAGCTTTTTTCTGCGCTTCTTCTGTGGAGAGTTGACCGTCCCATGTGAATGTGAACAAGGCTTTCATGGCGTCCCACATCTGGGCGGTTTCTGGAATGATGGGCATAGGATCGGTATATGGGGACTGCGCCAGAATACCCTTGAGGTAGGGGTCGTCCCGCAGACCCTCGATGCCGCTTATATCTTTGTACGCGGCCATCTTACCCGTCGTCTCGAACTGGATGGTTTCGCCTTCGACGCTGACGAGGTAATCGACGAACTTAAACGCCAGGTCCGGGTTGTTCGCGTAGCTTGAAACCGCGGCCACGATGTTGCCGCTGAAGCAACGGGGTTGGACGCCCTTTATCGTGGGCAGTTTTGTAACGCCGAAATTGACGCCGTTCTTCTTGGCGTCGCCGATAGCCCAGGGACCAGTGATGGTGAACGGAACGTCGCCTCGCTGAAACGCCGCTATGGTGAAGTCCCAAGTCGCGGATGCGGTCGGCACGTCGAAATACTGACGGAGACTCTTGTAGAAGTCGACTCCTTGAGCCGCCTGCGGACTGTCGAATCCCGGATTCTTGAAGTCGTCATGGTTCGCTCCAAAGAGTTGCATTCCGAATGCGGTCAGAAAAAAGTAGTTGTGGTACGAGTCGTCGACCGTCCATCGCAAGGCGTACTTGCCGTTAGACGGGTCGTTCCATTTCTGGGCAAACGCTACAACTTCCTCGAAACTTTGGGGCGGCGGCTCGTCGCCTAGAATATCCGTGTTGTAGAAGAACGCTATGTTTTCCGTAGAAATCGGTACCGCATAGAGAGCCCCGTCAGCCGTACAGGTATTTATTGAAGCCTCAAGCAGTATGTCCATATACTTCCGCTGAAGCTCCACCGGGAAAGGCTCGCAAATATCGTCGATTATCGCGTTGCCTATATGATCGTGAGGCATGAGAAACACGTCCGGACCAATGCCTGCGGGTCCGTCGAGGGAAACCTTGCCGCGGGCGTCGACGTTGCCGACGTTCTCAAACTTCACCGTAACGCCGGGGTTCTGACGGGTAAACCCTTCGATGACGGCTTTAGCCCAGTCTTCGTTGTCAAGCCATACCAAAAGCGCGTTAGGGTCAATCTCTTTCTTCGCGCATCCTGTCGCAAGAAACAGACACGCCGTCCAAAATAAGAAGAAAATCTTTTTTTTCACAGAAAAACCTCCTTAATAGAATAAAGTCTGCCGCTCCGTCCGCTCAAAAAACCAACGCAACGGTACGATATTATTCTATCATACATTTCCCATTTGTGTAAAATTTATTTCTTAAAAATAATATTATCTAGTAGCGTCGACGCCGCTAGGCTTAATCGGCGTCTCTTTCGGCGAGGTCTGCCATACTACCCGCCTTTGACCAGAGGACGTCCGCTTGGGCTGTCCATACCTTGAAATCCGTCGGCTCTTTGGGGAAAGAGCGGTAATGTTTAAGGATTTTTCCACCCATGCCTGCCGCTTTGACAAGATTTATGAGAGATTTGATGGAAATCCCGCCGCTCAAGGCTCCTCTAAGAAGTCCCAAAACGAGGTTATGCTTTCCTTTCTCGCTTTCGTCTTCAAAGACGACACTGTGGGCGAATTCGTAGTCGTTTTCTTCGGGACTACAGTCAACCGCGCCCGAAAGCATAGCGAGGTTTTGCGCGAATTCCGCGCCTTGAGACCTTTGGTACCTGGTATTGATCGCCCAAACCGCCGTTTGTGTGGGGTACGCGCCGTTTTTCATCGCTTCGGCGAATTCTTCAGCCGCGATGGAACAGAGAAGCCATGCGTAGGGAACGCCCTCGCCCGACCAAGGGTTTGTGACGCATGCGGCGTCTCCCAGGGCGACAAAACCGTCCGCTACAAAGCTATAGGGCGGTCTGCGGTAGGGTGTACTGCTCTGTTCAATGTGGCGTACTTCATTTTCGGGCAGGAAGCCTTTCGCGTAAAACCGTTCCCAGCATCGTTTGGCGTAATCAAACGAGAGATTCGCGCCGATGCCGAGTATTGCGCCGTCCGCGTCCCATTGGGGCGCAATCCACGTCTTGTAATAGGGCCATGTTTTGGTGAATTTGGGCTTGTCTTCCGCGGGGTTTTTGAGTTTGGCGTAACGCAAGACCACGTAGAATCGGTCGCGGGGACCTGTAACGAAGTTTTCAACGCCGTAGCCGTCGGGCAGTTTCACGCGGACCGCCGCGTCTATGCCGGAGGCGTCCGCGGTCAACCTCGCCTTTACCTGAAAGTCTGCGCCGTCTTTCCGTAGCAAAGCGCCGCAGAGCTTACCCGCGCCGTCAAAGAGCGGCTCTACAAACTCGGTCTCAAACGAAGTTTCCGCGCCGCAAGAACGCGCCCAGTCCGCGAGCCGCCGCATAAGCGGGACGCGGCGCAACACGAGGATGTCCGCGCTGTTATTCTTGGGGTAATTGTTCAACGCGGAAACGAGAATGCTCTTGTGAAACGTCTCTAGGTAATCCTCGTCTCCGGGGCCTGGTTGGGGCAGCCCGAAACGGCTGAAATACTCTTCTCCAATGTGGATGACGTCGTAGCGACATCCTAAATCGGCCGTTGAAGAGCGGTCGCATACAAGAACGCGGAATCCCTTTTGCGCCATAAGTCCCGCGAAATACAAACCCGCGGTGCAGGCGCCTATAACCAATACGTCGGTTTCTTTTTCCATAAATTCACTCCTTAAAAAGGGATTAAAAAGTTCGATAAAAAGCCCACAACAAGCGGTATGGCGATATTATCGCCCTCCTTGAGCGGGAGAGCTTCGATAATGGTCGCAACGCCCGCCGCGGCAAGACTCACGCGCCAGTTTCCAGACGCGATAAACGCGGAAACAAAGACCGCCGTGAAACAGACGAGCGAGCCTTCTACGCTTTTCCCGCGCAGAAACGCCGGACGTAAACGCCCGAACAATCGTCCTACCAATCCGGCGAAGCCGTCCCCAAACGCAAGGCTGTAGACCGCTATGTCAAGTACTGGTTTTTGAAACAAAAAAAGGGACAGCATCGCGCCGACGGCCAAGGTAATCGGTCCCCACACAAAACCTGTCTCCCGCCTCCGCGCCGCCTTCATAGTTATCAAGGAAACGGTCTTGAAGACGGGCGCTTGTTTGCCTTTAAGCCGCAACAGCTCCGACGTCGCGTAAAAAAACGCCCCGCCGCCGAGCAGGACGGCAACCCCGATTTTACTAATCGCGGCAAGCGGCGCCGTAAACGCTACGAGGCAATGCAAAAGCTTGCGAAGGACTTCTCGCTTCAATCAAACGGCTCTATTCTGAACCCTCGTCATAGGCTGGATCCTCCGCGAAGGCTTCCATTTCCTCCGCGTATTCCATCGACAGATCCACTATCTCGAGGAGTTCCACCTCAAAAATCAAAAGCGAATACGGCGGGACCACGGCGCCAGCGCCCGACTCTCCGTAAGCCAGCTTGGACGGCATAATCAAACGGTACTTGCTCCCGACGTTCATAAGTTGCAACCCTTCGGACCAGCCGTCAATCACCATATCAAGGGAGAATTCGGCGCTCTCGCCCCGTCTGTACGAGCTATCAAATACCGTCCCGTCCATAAGCCTGCCCTCGTAGTTCACCCGCACGACATCGTCCGCCAAAGGTTTCGGTCCGTCTCCTTCTTCGAGAACCTCGTATTGGAGACCGCTTTCGGTAACGATTACCGTCCCTTTACTGCCGTTTTCCGCTAGAAACGCCTCTTCCTTCGCTTTGTTTTCAAGGGCTTTCTTCTCCCATACCTCTGAGTAAGCGGCTTGCGCCAAATCAACAGCCGCATCGTCCGTTATTTTCGCGCTTCCCTGGAAAGAATCTTGAAAACCTTTGCCGACCTCGTCATAATTAAACAAGAGACCGGAATCCCGAAATTGAGAGCCAAGCACGACGCCGAAAGCGTAGCTTATCTCCTCGACGGTTGCGGCGCGGTTTGTGCTGTCATCCTCGTAAACCGGTTTCGCGCTTGCGACAGCCGCGCAGAACGCCGCGGCGACCCCTATCAAAAAAATCTTTCTCATATTATTTCTCCTTGTGCACGGTACGCCCTACTTTACCTCTAATAGTTCAACTTTGAACGTCAAGGGCGAATATGGCGGAATATTGCGTCCCGAACCGCTCTCTCCATAGGCCAAATTCGACGGGATGTAGAACATGTACGTGCTTCCAACGCTCATAAGTTGCAATCCTTCAGTCCATCCCCGGATAACTCCGTTCAATGAGAACTCAATAGGCTCGCCTCGCGCATACGAACTATCAAAGATAGTTCCATCCATGAGCTTGCCCTCGTAGTTCACCTTGACCGTGCTGTCGGCTAAAGGTTTCACGCCGCTTCCTTCTTTTACGACTTTGTATTGAAGACCGCTCGGCGTGGTTGTAATCGCGTCTTTCTTGCCGTTTTGGTCAAGAAATTCCGCTTCTTTTTTCCTGAGACTCTCGGTTCTGACTTGCAAAGCCGCGCTGTAGGCGTTTCCCACCTTTTGCATAGCGATTTCCTCGGAGAGCCGCGTCTTGCCGCCTTTTGCAAGACTCTCGCTAAAGCCTTTGGTAAACTCGTTGTAGTCAAAGGCAAGATCCAAGTCTTTGAGTTCGGCGGCGAAAGCCATGCCAAAGGCGTAACTCGTATCTCCGTCGAGAGCGCCGCCAGCTTCCGCCGAAGAGACGGCTTCGCCGTTTTCAGACGCTTTCTTGTTCTTACAGCTGTACGCCGTTATAAGAACAAGGAAAATCACAAAAAATATCAATATTTTCTTCATATTTGCTCCATATATCTTAATAGTATAACATCGCGCGCTTTTTGAAAAGAGGGGGTTTGCGTTAAATATTTCTCCCAAAGACCGCGAAGCGCGCGAAAGAAGGGCGAGTGTGAGAATATGTCGTCCTGCGAGGCTAGAAATCCCAGATATTGAGCCTTTTTCCCATGACGAGCGCCATCATACCCGTAACGACCGTCCGCGCCTGCGCGAGCGAGACCGCGTCCAGACTCCATCTACCGAGTTGGGAAGGAGGCAGGTTTTCTGTAACCGAGAGCCACCGATACGCGCCGGGTCCCAAAACGAGGCTCACCGCTGACCGCGTATTGTCTCCGCACGCAGGACAAACTAAAGCCCGTTCCCAAGGGGAGAAGACCGCGCCGTTTTCAAGGGTTAGTCCGCAGACCGCGCAATGAGACAGGGACGGCTTTTCCCCGATGAGATCGAGCCAATTCCACAAGAAGTGGACAAAAATCCGCGCGCAGGCGCCTTCGTCGGCCGTTTCAAGCGCGGACAGGGAATCGGACGCAAGTTCGAGCGACCGGGACCAATCGCCGCCGCCCGCATGGGTCGCCGAAACCGTACCGCTCACAGCCCCCGCAGCCATCGCCCTGCCGAAGTTCTCTCGTAATCCGGGACGCCATATCTTCACGTCAAAGTCAACCGCCTTGCGGGAGTCTTTCACCGGGTTATAGTAAAGGTAGAGAACTCCTTGATGAAACGGCGATACCGCGGCGCGGAGCTTAGATTTTGGGCCCCCGAAAACCGCCGCGTTGACGACGCCTTCTTCGGCTGTTAAGAACGCGGCTTCGCGGTTGGCTTCGCCAAAAGGACGGACGCGGAGAACAAGGGCGTTATTGAAAATAAGATTACGGGACATGGATTAGGAAGTAGAGGTTCGCTGTTAAAGAATGCCGCCTCGAACTTTCTCAAATATAAGGCGTATTTTGGGAACCTCTTTATCGCTTAATTCCGCAATTCCGCAAGCGCTTTTTCCCGAACCTCGATGATTCGGTCGCACCATCGGTCAAAATCCGGGTCTTCTTTCTGATATTCCGGGTGGTTCAGCACGAAGTCGAGCGTATCTTTGACGCCTTGGTCAAAACGAACGCGGGCTGTGAAACCTGGTACGAGGCGTTTCAGCTTGGTATTGTCAAACACGACTGAATTCGCCTTATCGCCGACGAGTCCGCCTATAAAGTTATAGGGACCAGCGGCGTCAAGGAAATCGCTTGACACATGAATCGCTTTGAAGGGTCTGTTCAGAGCGGCCGCAATAGTTTCATAAATCTGGTTCCATGTGAGGGTTTCGTCAGACGTGATTTGAACCGCCTCGCCTATGGCGTGGATATTGCCCATGAGACCGATGAAGGCGGCGGCGAAGTCGCTGTTGTGAGTCATGGTCCAAAGGCTCGCGCCGTCCCCATGTATAATAACGGGCTTGCCTTCGAGGATGCGTTTCACCACCTGCCAGCTCCCCTCTTTGCCATGGACGCCAAGCGGAACGCTGCGCTCGTCGTAGGTGTGGCTTGGGCGCACAATCGTGATAGGGAAGCCTTGCTCACGGTACATTTTGAGCAAGAACTCCTCGCAGGCTATCTTGTTGCGGGAATATTCCCAAAACGGATTTGCGAGAGGCGTAGCTTCGCTTATGCGGTAGTCTGACGCCGGCTTCTGATAGGCTGAAGCGGAACTGATGAAGATGAACTGCTTGGTTCTGCCGTTGAACAGCCTGAAGTCTCTTTCAACTTGTTCTGGAACGAAGGCGATGAAGTCAACGACCACGTCAAACGTAAGTCCGGCGAGCCGCGCTATGGCTTCTTCCACATTGTTTATGTCGCAAGAGATGTGAGTCGCCGCGCCCTCGAATATGCTGTTTCTGGAACCGCGGTTGAGAAGGAATAGTTCCCATCCTTTTTCCAGAAGTTTTTTAGAAACGGCGGTACTTATGGTGCCTGTTCCGCCTATAAATAATGCTTTCATAAGTTTCTCCTTATTGCTATAAGATTAATCTTTTTAACGAAATTGTCAACGGTCGAAGAACGACGCTTCCGCGCCGCACGCTTTCGGTGTCAGACACTTTTCTGGACAGACCCCGTACCGCCAGTGCCTGCTTGGTGTCAGACACTTCCCTTGGTGTCAGACACTTTTCTTGCGGGGGACAGACCCCGTACCGCCAGTGCCTGAGGCGCCAGACACCGCACCCTTGGTGTCAGACACTTCCTTTGCGGGGGACAGACACCGTACCGCCAGTGCCTGCTTGGTGTCAGACACTTCCCTTGCAGCGCCGCGGTGTCAGACCCCGCACGCTTTCGGTGTCAGACACTTTTCGTACCGCCGCGCCTGCGGCGACAGACACCGCACCCTTGGTGTCAGACACTTCCCTTGCGGGGGACAGACCCCGTACCGCCAGCGCCTGCTTGGTGTCAGACACTTTTCTTGCAGGGACAGACCTGACACCGCACCCCATCCCCCGCCGTCTCCAACTCCTCCCTCCTAATTCCTAACTTACATTTGGGGGCGGAGGACACGGAAGCCCAGGATATTGTTCCGGGTGGACGGAGTGTAGTAGCTCCGGCCGGCGGAACGGACGTACCGAACCGTATTGCTCCAACCACCGCCGCGAAACACGCGGAAAGACACCGAGGACGCGCCCGCTGGATCTGTCTGAAACCCGCTGCCATACGAACCATACCAGTCCCAGCACCATTCCCACACGTTCCCGTGCATATCATACAGCCCCCACGCGTTGGGAGCGAAACTCCCTACCGCGATTGTCTTATCCCTTTCACCGCTTCCGCTATAACTACCGCCATACCGCGCCTGGGAAGTGCTAATACCGGCCCCCGTGCTATAAGCCGTACTGGTTCCGGCACGGCACGCAAGCTCCCATTCAGCCTCGGTCGGCAGCCGGTACCCGTTGGCGCTCCGGTTCCACGTTACCACCCATTTTACGTTATCATTTCCATCCAGGTTGTTCCCGTTGCTCCGGGTCTTGTCTATCGTGTACGCGAGGGTCAGCCCTTCCCGCTCGCTCCGCTTGTTGCAATACTCTACCGCCTCGTACCAGCTCACGCTCTCCACAGGCAGGTTGTCCCCCTTGAAATAACTCGGATTAGTTCCCATCACCTCCTCCCATTCCTTCTGCGTTACCTCGTGCTTCCCGATGTAGAACGGCCCGCTTATGCTTACGCTGTGCCGGGTTTCATCGTCGTCTCTGCCAGCCTTGGATGCGGGGCTTCCCATCATAAAGGTTCCACCTGCTATCCGCACCATGTCCGCAGGCACGGGCCTTTGCGCGGGCGCGGAAGGCTGCTGTACCACCCGCCCCGTTTCGCTGCCCATGCCGGCTATAAATCTGCTCACCAGCGCGCTCACCCCGTTGTATATATCCTGCGGATTTCCCTCCATAAACTCGTCCGCGCTGTGCGAAAACTGCCCGCTCGACACGTCGAGTATCTTCACGGTTACGGCGTAGGCGCCGCCTATCGCGTTCACCGATCCGGTTACAATGTACTGAATGTTTGCCATTTCCAGCTTGGTTATGTTTTCCTTG
>JAIRKH010000106.1 GCA_031260245.1 Treponema sp.
TGTGAAGGCCGCGACCGCGCTCGCTAACGTCTGTACCGCGGTATTCACCTCCGCCTGCGTGGCCGCGGCGTCGTTTCGCCGCGCTTGCGCCGCCGCGATGGCGGACTCAAGCGCGTCCATTGCCGCCTGACTGACGTAAGGCAAGCCCGCCGCTATGTCAGCCTGCGCGCCGACCGCCACGCCCGCCTTCGCGTTCTCCGCCGCGGCCACGCCCGCCGTTAGCGCGGATTTGTCAACCGTAGGCTCAGAAATAGTTCCGCCGCCTCCGTTCCCAGTATCGCAACTTAGAAACCCGAATACCAGCGCCGCGCCGAGTATTCCCGTCGTAAATCGTTTAGGTAACCTCATAGTTACCCTCCTTTTAATAAGCCGCCGCAGTCGAACCGCGGCGACCCTCTATACCCGTCCCTACGGAACGGGGCGTTAAAAAAGAGGACGGAACGCATTGCGGACGCCGCCTATATATTGTATAATCATAACGCGCTCAGTCGCGCCCCGCGTCCGATTCTTTCTCGCCAAAGACGCAATAGGTCGCGGGAGCTTCCCCTTTGATAAAGCCTGTTTTAACGCTCGACGTTACGCCGTCGAGTGCCTCGATACTATGGCTGCGCCGCAGGCACGGTCAGCGTCGTGCCGAAGTCAGCGACATGCGGCTTCTTGATCAGAACCGCGCTCCTCCGAATATTATGTCCGTCGTTATGGACTCTCCTTCCGCGAGTATGTCGCAAACGACTTGTTTCTGCGCCTCGAACACGGAAAGTACGTCGCTACGGGTGAGTCCCGCGCCTGTCTTCAGAATGCGGTCAATGACCGCGGCTTGATTGCGCGATACGACGTTCACCGTCTTGGCGCGCATATCGTCCGGATTGTCTGTGAGCTCGTTAAGCTCTAACTGTACTCTAATATAGAACCTCCAAAATGATTGGGTTATTGAGAGTGATATGGCGCCATGCGTCGGTTTTTAGTTACAAGAATAACGGCGTTGCTTATACTTAGATATGATGCGGGGGGGGGGGGCCTGGCGCCGCAAGGGACGCCCACCGTAAGCGAAGCGACGAGAGAGTATAGCGATAAAAATTTCCTGTAAAGATTCCATACCGTTTGTAGTATACCACCGCAGTCGGCGGATGTCAAGTCCTTTTAAGCGATATTTCACGGCGCCAGACGTTCTGCGCTGCAAAAGCGTCGGCGCCGTAACGGGCGTCTGGCGCCCGCGGGCTTCGTCTGTTGGACGATTTCACACGGGGCGTTGTTAGCAAACTAGTCAAGAAATGTTTTGGCGAAGCTATCGCCGATAATGCTTTGATTGGTATGATTGACATTTTTGAAAATCCGAGTGATAATAGAATTATGCAATATGTTGAATTCGGCAAGACCGGAATAAAAGTTTCCCGTTTGGGAATGGGTTGTATGAGACTGCCGTCCGTTCAAAAAGACGGCGGGACCGTATTTGACGAGGAGAAAGGCGTAGCCCTTATTCGACGCGCCTACGAGCTGGGCGTGAACTATTTTGATACCGCGCCCTACTACTGCGACAAACAGAGTGAAGTCATCACAGGCAAGGGAATCAAGCCGTTTCGCGATAAGGTTTACCTTTCCACGAAAAACCCCATTGAAAACGCCGACGGCGACGACTACGAAAAGCGTCTTGAATCCTCGCTAAAGAAGCTAGATACGGATTATATTGACTTTTACCACTTCTGGGGTATCAGTCTTAATACATTCGTTGATTCGATTTGCGCGAAAGACGGTCCGATGGATAGGGTTCAGCGGCTCAAAGAACAGGGCGTTGTGAGGCATATTAGCTTTTCTTTCCACGACAAGGCGGAAAATATGCTGGAAATCATCAAGCGCGGCGAGGGCGTGTTCGACTCTCTTCTTTGCCAGTACAACCTGCTGGACCGCTCCAACGAGGCTGGCATAGCGTTCGCCCGTAAAAACGGCTTGGGCGTTGTGGTGATGGGACCCATAGGCGGAGGAAGGCTCGGAGCGCCGTCCCCGGCGATTCAAGCCCTGTTGCCGGGCAAACCGCGCAGTTCCGTAGAAATCGCCTTGCGATTCGTGTTTTCAAACCCCAACGTAGACGTTGCGCTTTCCGGTATGGGGAGCATCGGCATGGTAGAACAAAATGCGGCGATAGCAAGCGACGTCTCCCCTCTGACCGATGAGGAAAAGTGGAACATAGACGCTCAAACTAAAGAGAATGAGCGACTGGCCGGACTCTACTGCACAGGTTGCCGCTACTGTATGCCTTGCCCTCAAGAAATAAATATTCCCGAAATCTTTACCTTGATGAACTACCACCGCGTGTACAAAATCACCGAATACGCGAAGGAAAACTATCGGCAAATTGGCAAGGTGGACTGGCGGAAATACAAAGACGCAAGCGCGTGTATAGAGTGCGGTCTTTGCGAAGAAAAATGCCCGCAGAAACTGCCCATACGCGAACAACTCAAGGAAACCCATCAGACTCTTGCCGTCTAGCGAAGGCTGTTTACGTTAGTAGGGGGGCGCGTTTTCTGCAACCGTCGGTCGGCTCACAGTCCACCCTTTGCCGCGCCCCCCTACGCGGGAGACCCGCTTGCGCGTGTCTCCCGCTACCCCCCCCCATCTTGTTATACGCCTATTCCCACAAAGCGTCTGACACCGCAAGGCTGATAGCGCATCCGCCCGGCAAGCGTCGTGAGTGTCTGACACCCGACGCAAAAGGCTGTAAAACGTTTGTCGTCGTGGCAGGGCTTGATTATTTGGACGACTGACGTTATAATGAAAAAATGTCAATCTTGATAGAACACGATAAACGACGCAGTGAAATTCTCGAACGCGCGGTAGACGTCTTTGTGGAAGAAGGCTTTGAGAATACCACGTTTCAGAAAATAGCGGACCGTTGCGACATCACGCGGACAACCCTGTATATCTACTTTAGAAATAAGCGAGAAATCTTCAATTACAGCATCAAACAGCTTATGAACACGGTTGAAACGGATATTGTCTCTATAAAAGAGGACCAATCCAAGAACTGTGTTGAAAGACTCGCCTTGGTTTTCTCCGTGATAATCGACAGACTTGTGGAGAACAGACGGCTTCTCTCCGTGATTTTGGATTATTTGTGGTATTACGCGAAGAGTCTAGGAAGCGCGGAAAAAACCGTAGACTCTGGAGAAAAAGAAAAGAAAGGCGCGTCCCCCGAAAAAAAGGTACATCGCCGGACCATACGGATACGCCACATACTCGCGGGTATAATCATACAAGGCATAGAAAGCGGCGAACTGCCCCGCAATTCAGTCGGGTATATGGGAAAATTGTTATACGCGCTTCTTGAATCCGCTGTTTTCCGCCTTTCGGTACTTGAAACAGCGTCTCTGGAAGATTTAAAGCGGAGCGCGCGTCTGATGATTTATTCCCAAGGAAAATCCCCGCCGTCCATCGCCCAGTCAACATACTGAACCGCGGAACGCGGCGAGCGTCCATTAAACCATTTCTCCCATAAAAGAGCGTTTTCGCGGAACTTTCGTCCGCTCGTTTCATCAAATATCAAGCCTCTTTTCTGTGCTATCGCAACAGCTATGCGGAGGAACAATTCCTGATTCGGCGCCGTAAACACAATGGTCAACCCGAAACGGTCGGACAAGGAGAGCTGTTCCTGTTCCGCGTCAAAATTACGAGGTCCGTCGACAAAACGTTCTCTTACAAAATGGCGGCGGTTAGTCGCCGCATAAATAATCGTATTATCAGGACGCTTTTCTACTCCGCCTTCGAGTAGACTCTTAAAAACGGCGAATGAGTCGTCTGTCGTCTCAAAGGAGAGGTCGTCTATGAAAATCACGAAACGCGGCCCCCGACATGAAAGCTCTCCCATAAGAATAGGAAGCTGTTTCAGGTTGTCCTTGTTCAACTCTACAAGACGCAAACCCCTGTCCGTATATTCGTTGCAAACCGCCTTAACCGTAGCAGACTTTCCCGCGCCCCTGTCTCCATAGAGAAGAATGTTATTCGCGGGTTTACCTTCCAAAAACCGCTGTGTATTTGCAATGACTGCGCTCCGTTGCTCCTCATACCCAAAAAAGTCCGAGAGCCGTACCGGGTCCGGGGAAGAGGCGGGTACGAGCCGTCCTTCCCAACGAAATACAGCCGAGGTCGCCAGAATACCCGCGCCGCCCGCGTGAACGTCCTGCTCAAACGCGGTGAACGCCGTAGGAACCGTAAAGGGGTTTTGCGCGCCTTTCTCCGTGCGCCATAAGGCGCGGACTTCCGTCTCAATATGGGACGCGGCTTGCGGGGTTTCCTTACGCGCCGTATCGGCGATAGAGAAGCCCAGAGCGCATACGTCGAAAGCGGCTATTTCCGACAGCCGACAAAAGCCTGTTTCCGCCGCCGTCTCTAAAAGTCCGTCGGCTTTCCCCAATCTTTCCACAAAACGAGTAAAAGCGTTGTCGTCGAGTCGGGCGAAACGGTAGACCGCTCTCGCCCATGTCGGTTGTCCATTGTCAATGAATTCACGGATAAATTCCGCCCATGCGCCTACCGCGCTCTTCTCGCGGGCGTTTCCCGTGTTTCCTTCGTCAGCTATAGAGAGTAGTTCCATAAAAGCCCGCATAAGCGGACGCTCCTTCACAGCGGTAAATAGGGTCAACCCGTCAAGCGCGGCTTTTATTGTCAGTATGTTCATAATTACTCTTAAACGTTCTCAAATCGCGCCATATTCGTCGGAGTCTCGAACACGTCGACCGCGCTCAATAGTCCCGACTCAACAGCGAAGTTCGGCAGGGTAGCCTGTACCCTATCAAAAATGTAGCGGGCGATGCGTTCCGCGCTGGGGTCTCCCGCGAAATCTTGTACGTCGTTGAGGTTGCTATGGTCAAGAGGCGCAATAACCTGCGTGAGGCATTGCTTCACTGCTCCAAAGTCCGCAAGCATACCGCCTTTGTCTAAAGTCTCTCCTTTGAACCAAACTTGTACATGATAGTTGTGTCCGTGGATGTTCTCGCACTTTCCGTGATAATGGGTCAGAAAATGCGCGGCCGCAAAATCAGCTGTAATCCTGATAGTATACATGATAATCCTCATTCTTTAGACTTTAGAATTAGTCCAGTCTTGTAACAAGAGAAACGGGTCAAGGGAACTGAGTTTTATGCCTTCAATTTCTGTCCCTTACCCCGTTCTTGGAAATAATCAGACGTCAGTCTTTCTTTTTTAGAATTCCGTTCTCAATAAGGTAGTTTGCTTGGGATAGGTATTCTTCTGGTATGGCGACGCCGCAGTTTTTCGCCGCGTCCAGGTCAAAAAGCAAATTGGATTCCGAAGGGTCTGTGAGGAATCTGACTGGGATTTCCGCTGGGTTCTTGCCTTTAAGGATATCCGCTATAATATCGCCAGTAACGACGCCAGCCGTGTAGTAGTTGAAGCCCGCCGCTATCATACAACCCCCATTCTGCGCTGCGGTAACGTCTCCAGAAAATATAGGCTTCCGCGCCGCGCCGAAGACTTGCACAAGCGCCGGTAGAGCCGAGAACACCGTGTTATCCGTCGTAAGGTAAATGCCGTCCACCCTGCCGACGACGGCTTCGGCCGCCTGACGTAATTCCGCAGAATTGTTGATGGATTGAGTAACAAGCGTCAGACCGAGGTTCTTACACGCTTCTTCCATGATACCCAGAGCCGTGATTGAATTCGCCTCTGAACTGGTGTAGATGTAACCTAACCGAGAAATACCTGCAATTTCCCTGAATAGAGCGATATGGTCGGCGGTAGGAATGGCGTCCGACAAGCCAGTCACATTGCCGTCTCCGTTCGACAGAGACGACACTAGTTTCGCGCCCACCGGATCTGTTACAACAGTAAACACGACGGGCGTCTCTTTGAACACGTTGGCAAGCGCCTGCGCCATAGGCGTAGCGACGCCCACCGCAACATCAACGTTGTCAGACTTGAATTTATTGGCGATTTGCGAAGCTGTATTTACGTCTCCATTGGCGTTTTGCAAATCAAAGACCACATTAAGCCCTTTCGCCTTGAGCGCGTCTTGAACGCCCTGTTCTGTCGCGTCCAACGCCTCGTGCTGGACTATTTTCGCAATACCAATGCGGTACGGGCGTTCGCCCGACTGATTCTGAATGGACGGCGACGATTCTGCCCTTTTTGTACAACCGACCAGTCCTATAATGGCGGCGATAACCGCCAATCCTATGAGCCTTTTCATAGAATCCTCCTTACTAATATACAAGTATAAATAACAAACAAAGAAATTACAAGAGGAAACCTTCTTTATTCAAATCTCCCGCATAGAAAATATAATTGACATTTTTGAAAAGAATATATACGCTTTTTAAATTAAGGAGATTGATTATGCAAATGACAATTCGGTGGTTTGGCTCAGGGTTTGACGTTGTTACTCTTGAACAGATACGGCAAATTCCTGGAGTAAAGGGCGTTATTACGACGCTCTACGGTAAATTACCCGGCGAAGTTTGGCAAAAAGATGAAATAGCGGCGCTAAAAGCCGCTGTGGAGGCGGCTGGCTTAACCATTGCGGGCATTGAAAGCGTCAATATCCACGACGCTATTAAGACAGGCGCGTCGGAACGAGACGCTTTTATAGAAAACTATATCACGACCCTTGAGAATTTGGGGGAAGCGGGAATCAACCTTGTGTGTTACAATTTCATGCCAGTTTTTGATTGGACGCGTACGGATTTAGCGAAGAAACGTCCAGACGGGAGCACGACTATGGCTTACGACCAGTCCGTCATTGACTCCATTGACCCAAACGATATGCGCTCTCTCTTGGAACGCCAGTCAAACGGTTTCGTACTTGCGGGATGGGAACCAGAGCGCCTTGCCAAACTCAAAGAGTTGTTCACTCTTTACCAAGACGTTGACGAGGCGAAACTCCGCGCAAATCTGAAATACTTCCTCGAAAGCGTTATGCCTGTGTGTAGGAAATACGGCATAAATATGGCGATTCACCCTGACGACCCGGCGTGGTCGGTGTTCGGCTTACCTCGTATCGTCAAAAACGAGGACGATTTGTTGACTCTGCTTGCAATGGTTGACGACCCGCGCAGCGGCGTAACCCTCTGTACTGGCAGTCTCGGCACAAATCCCGCAAACGATATTCCAGGCATTATTAAAAGCCTCAAAGGACGCATACATTTCGCTCACATTCGCAACATTCTGCGTACGGGCCCAGGGCGCTTTGAGGAATCCGCTCATCTGGCAAGCGCCGGTTCTCTGGACGTCTTCGCCATAATGAAAGCCTTATTTGACGCGGGTTTTGACGGAATTATCCGTCCCGACCATGGGCGCAATATATGGGGTGAAAAGGGTATGCCCGGTTATGGGCTTTTTGACAGGGCGCTTGGAGCGTGTTATTTAACCGGGTTGTGGGAAGCGATTGAGCGTGGAGGAAAATAGGGGCCGTCTTTCGCTCGTGGTCAACACAACGCCTTTATCAGCGTTATTGAAAAAGATTGAGAATTCGGAATTCTTCTTAATTTTGTGGAAAGAACGTTGATTTTGCGGTATATTATGAAAAGGGAATCTTTATTAAGATTCCTGGCTATCCTCTATTAGGATCAGCAAAAACCAAAAAAGGATGTGAATATGAAAAATACGTTCAAAATTTTAATCTTGTCGGGCGCGCTGTTTTTGGCAGCGGACGCTGTAGTCTTCGGTTTTGGTATCGGTGTCGGCGGCGTGTTCGATATGCGCTTTAACGGGAGTATATCAAGCCCTGACGTAAGCGGAACTGTCTCGAACAATATTTTGGCTGGCGGAGGTTTTGTCGCTCTGGATTTTCGCAATATAGAGCTGTCGCTCGGCACATCATTCGGCAATATAGAATATTCGCTGAACAACAAAACAACAGAAAATCTGACGGTTCTCCAGATAGGCTTATTGGGCAAGCTCCCGCTAAAATTGGGTCCCATCGTCCTTTATCCTATTTTAGGTACACAATTCGACTTCAACCTCGCTAACAACAAAAATTCTCCTCTCTGGATTATGGGCGGCGCCGGCGTAGACGTTCTGCTCGCCGGAAACTGGTACGTCAGGTGTAATGGGCTCTATGGGATTCCTTTTCAAAACGAATTCGACGCTTCAACGGTCGCGGGAGACGTAATAAACCACTACAAAGACGCAAAACTCGGTAACGGCGTCAAGATTAGACTCAGCGTGGGCTACAACTTCTCAGGTTAAAGGGTATGGACTCGCTTTAGCCCCAGGTTACGCGATTCTCATTGTGCGTATGCGGAGGGGGGACAAATCCCCCCTCCATTTTCCATGCCAGAAGGTATTAGACCCTCCCTCCCCCATGAATAAAGTAGCGTTGTAATTCACCGACTCTTTCTTTTGTCTGCTCATACCCTCCATGTTCAATGTAACGTTTTCCTAATTCCCTATATCAAACACGCTCCGCAACCGTATCTTTTGCGGGACGCCGTGTAGGATTTTCACCTTTTTCTCGCCCGCGTCCATGTCAAAGTAGTTGTCTGACAACAATATGTTCGCGCCCTGGATCTCAACGCCCTTGGCGAAAGCCTCAGCCTTGACGACGATGAAGTCCCCTTTGACTCGAAAACTCAAACGCGGATCCACAAAATGGAAATGTTTCGGAGGACAAAACAGAGCAACGCCTTCCGAAATCGTTTCTCCCCCCTCAACGAGGCGAAAACTCACGTATTCATCGTATATGTTGAGGTCGGCAACGTCGATTTCTTCAAGCCAGAGCGAAGAAATCGATGAGACGGTGATAAGCCTCGAATCTTCCCGCAGAATCTCGGCGTTTTTGTCTCGAATCTCCCACATAACAAGGACGCTATGCGCGTAACGCGTCTCGTTTGATACGCAAAGCCGAAAATTATTCTTAATCGCCGCCTTTTTATGCGGCTGGGCGTTGACGTTGGGGTCTTGCGTTTCCATGCCGTTCTCTTCACAGGACAACAAGAGCGGAGCGAAGAAGCGTTTTGCGAAGTAGTGTAGCGCCTTCCATTCGCCGAAATAGTCTATGGACGCCCACGACGCGACGGGCCAGCAGTCGTTCAACTGCCAATATATCGCGCCCATGCACCTGCCGCGGTTACGCCTGAAATGCTCTACGCCGTATTTGATAGCCTCGGCTTGCAAGAGCTGGGACGCATAGATGAACGCGCCGAAATCGTTTGGATAAAGATAGGTTTGAGAAAGGTACGATACAATTTTGCCGTTAGCCGCGTTGTTGCGCTGATGCCTCTCCATAATATAAGAAAATGGATTACGGTCTTGGGGGAGGGTAAAAGCCTCCACGGTTTTGAGACAGGGGAAGGATTGAAAGCCGAATTCAGATACAAAACGGAAATAATGGTTGCGATAATCTGAAAATGGTTTGTTCCCATGCCAGACGTCCCAATAATGGACGTCCCCGCGGTTTTCGTCCTGTGGATTGTCAAAGCTCCCGCCAGAAGACGGACTCGAGCTCCAGTAAAAGGTCGCCGGGTCGTATTCCTTGACGATATTCGGGATGACGTATTCAAAAATCTTGGTGTAATCGGCTTTTTGTTTGCAATTCGCCCATATTCCATGCGCCAAGAAAGCTTCAAGCTCGTTATTGCCGCACCATAGTCCAAGACAGGCGTGATGACGGATGCGTTTGATGTTGTCCGCCAGCTCCCGCCTGACGTTTTCCTCGAACGCGTCGGTAAGCTCGTAAGCGGCGCACGCGAACATGAAATCTTGCCACACGACGAGTCCAAGCTCGTCGCATACGTCGTAAAAAAAGTCGTCAGGGTAATAGCCGCCGCCCCATACGCGCACCATGTTGAAGTTCGCCGCGACGCATTGCTCAAGCAAGCCGCGGATTTTTTCCGTCGTAACGCGGCTCAATATGTTGTCTTGGGGAATGTAGTCCGCGCCCATGGCGAAGATGCGGATGCCGTTGACCTCGAAGGCGAAACATTCGCCCCATTCGTCGGCTTCCCGATTCACCGTGAGCGTCCGCAGACCGACGCGACCCTCCCATACGTCTATCGGAGCGCCCTCGTCAGGGGACGACAAAACGACCGTCGCCGTGTAGAGAGGCTGGGGACCGTAGCCGTTAGGATACCATAGCTCCGGGTTTTCAATAGTAATGATTTGAGGCGAATCCGCAACGGTTCTGCCGCCGCCGTCAGGCGCGTTGATAATTACTTCGTAAGGACAGACGGTCGCGCCGCGGTCAACTTCCACGTTGATATGCAGGTCAACGACAGGCGTTTCTCCTTTGTCTCTTTCACGGTGGGTTTGGGTAAGATACACGCCCGTGATACGCGCCGTCTCGACGCCGACAAGTTCTATATTCCGCCAAACGCCCGCGTCCGGCAGACGGGGACCCCAATCCCAGCCGAACATACAGTGGGCTTTGCGTAATTGCGGAAACCCGTCGAGACATTCCTCCGAGCCTTTTGTTTTGATCTTTTGGAACGCTTCCCGCGCGGCTTTATTAGGCGAATGGAATACAATCGTGAGCAAGTTCTCGCCGTCTTTCGCGTTCTTTAAAAGCGGCAAGACGTCGAACTCCCAGACTCGATGCATATTGTCCGCCTTGCCAAGCAAATCCCCGTTGAGGAAAACGTCGGCGAGCGTATCCAGCCCCTCGCATCGTAAGAGGACTCGACGGCATCCAAAGAACGCCGCGTCCGCGACGAAACGGCATGTGTAGACCCAGTCGTTTTCCATAAGCGCGAAGGCCGCGTCCTCGTTATCCCGCCAAAACGGGTCTTCCATATTCTTATTCGCCAGCAAATCGGCGTATACGGATCCAGGAACGCGCGCAGGCAGTTCCTCCTTGTCCATACTGTTCCGCATCCGCCATTCGCCGCCGAAGGCTGTGGTAAGTTTCTGTTTTATCATGAGCGTATCCTTTTTCTGTCAATCCTTTCAAATCCGCAATACGGAACGAGGACTTTCGGCAGAATCACCGAACCGTCCGCCTGCTGGAAATTCTCCAGAAGGGCGATTATGGCGCGGGAGACCGCGATAGCCGTGCCGTTCAGCATATGGACAAAGCGGTTTTTGCCGTCGTCCTTGAATCGGACGTTGAGGCGCCGCGCCTGATAATCCGTGCAATTAGACGTAGACGTAACCTCGCCCCAGCTTCCAACCTGTTGCAGCGAATCATCCTCCACCGGGGCGCCGCCGTTTCTCCCCGGCATCCACGCCTCCAAATCCCACTTGCGGTACGCGGGCGCTCCTAAATCGCCGGTGCACGTGTCAACCACACGGAACGGTATCTCTAATCCTGAAAAAATTTCTTCTTCAATCGCTCGAAGCTCTTCGTGGGATTTATCCGACTCTTCGGGCAGACAGTAAACGAACATTTCCAGTTTAGTGAATTGGTGAACGCGGTACAGACCTTTGGAGAATTGCCCGGCCGCGCCAGCCTCCCGCCTAAAGCAGTGAGACAGACCCGCCAGCTTCAAAGGCAGTTTATCTTTAGGCAGAACCACGTTGGAATAGTAGCCGCCCAGGGTGATTTCCGCGGTTCCGACAAGGCACGTATCCTCGCCCTCAAGGGTATAGACGTTGGACTCGGCGCCTCGCGGGTTGAACCCAATGCCTTCAAGTACGCTTTCTTTGGCGACGTCCGGCGTGATAAACGGCGTGAAGCCTTTTTTCAGCAGAATATCTAGCGCATAGCGCACAAGTCCCAGCTCCAAGAAGACGCCCTCGTTCTTCAGATAGTAAAATTTAACGCCAGAAACCTTTGTGGCGGAATCGAAGTCAACGATGTCGAGTTCCTGTCCCAGTTGTACGTGATCTTTCGGAGGGAAGTCAAAGCGCCTCGGTTTCCCGAACCGTTTCACCTCAAGGCTGTCCTTGTCTTCCTTGCCGATAGGCGCGTCAGGATGCGCCATGTTCGGAATACGGCGCGTCTCCGCGTCCAAGTCTTTCTCAACCGCGCCGAGTTCCGCCTCCACGACCGCAACGGCGTCTTTCAGGCGTTTTCCCTCTTCGACAAGCGCGGCGCGTTTGTCGGGATCGAGTCCGCCCTTCATCGACGCGGCGTTGGCGTTCCTCCGCTGGCGCAAGTTCTGTAACTCCGTCGTCAGTTCCGTCCGCTTGCCGAACAGCGCGGCGACCGCGTCCGCGTCCGCCTTCATAAACCTGTTCGCTATATTCTTCTTCACCGCGGATAGATTCTCTACAATAAAATGGTAATCTAACACAATATGCCTCTCTTGTAAGGAAGATACTAGCACAAAATAGGAAAATAGACAAGTTGTTTCTAACGAGAGTGGCGGCGCTTCTGCTGGCATTGGTTTTCATCGGCTGCCTAACCGATGATGACGATAGCGGCGCTTTCGTGATTACCATCTTAAAGCCGTGTTCCAGCCCGAACTGGACATCCACGGCATCGCAAGCAAGGCCGAGGTCTACAACATCAAGGCCGACCCCCGCGTCATTGATGAAGACTTCACCGCCGCCTGCGAACTCATCTACTACCTCGCCGCGGACGGCTATTAAGATCAAAACCCCCGTCTTCAACCTGAGCATCCGCCTCCCCGGAGAGTACGAGGGCGCGGAAACCAGCCTCCACGAAGGCGTCCACCCCGAAGCCCGCCTCCAAGAGTGTGCGGGGCTTTGCCCCTAGAATCAAACAATTTGGTGATTTATCGCCAAATTGTTCCCTGCAAACTCCTAAGGGAGCCTCGAAATGCGTAAGATCGCGCATTTCTTTATACGAATTATGTAAAGACCCTCAGGCTCCCAGGCCAGCTTGACGAAGCCGCCACCATCGGCAACCTCCTCGTCATTCGCGGCTACGGCCTCAAGGTCGAAGCGGACGCGGATCACGCGGCGCAGGCGGGCCTCTTCTTCGACGATGGGGAGACCGCGCCGCTCAAGGCGGAGATACTCGCCATCAATGAGCCGCGCACCCTCAAGGCGATAGTGCCCACGCTCACCGTTGGCAAGGAGTACGCGCTCAAGGTAGTAACGCAGAGTTCCGCGAAACATTCGGCCACCCTGCTCAAGGATCTGCGGGAGATACGATCGGAGTTCCGCCTGACCGCCCAGTCCGCATAGGCTTAGTTCATGACCGTGAACAGGCTTAGTTCACGACCATGAACAGGCTTAGTTCACGACCGTGAACAGGCTTAGTTCACGACCGTGAACAGGCTTAGTTCACGACCATGAACAGGCTTAGTTCACGACCATGAACAGGCTTAGTTAACGA
>JAIRKH010000006.1 GCA_031260245.1 Treponema sp.
AAGGAATTATATTTTGGAACAATTTGACGTTAATAAGAAATACGCTGGTTTGCCTGTAGTGGTTTTGGCGGGCAGACCTAACGTAGGCAAGTCCACGCTGTTCAACAGGCTTCTGCGGACGCGGCGGGCGATTACCGACCCCACGCCCGGAGTAACGAGAGACGCGGTAACAAAGGACGCTTTTATACTCGGCAGACCTGTGCGCCTCGTGGACACCGGCGGTTTCAAACTCAACAAGGAGGGACTCGACTCGCTTGTGGTAGAGAAAACCCTCGAAACGCTGAAGACGGCAGACCTCATCGTTTTATTGATAGAAGCGGGAATAATTACGCCTGAAGATGAAGAGTTCATCGGATTTTTGCGGCAATTTTATGACAAACTCCTTATCGCGGTCAACAAAACCGAAGGCGGTCGCCGTGAAAACGAGGCGTTTAACCTTTTTTCCTATGGCTTTGACAAAATCCTGATGATTTCCGCGGAACATGGCGATCATATAGGCGAATTGGAAGAGACGATTATTGAAAGATTAGACTTTTCCCGCGTAACGGAGGATATTGAGTCGGAGAGGCAGCCTATCCGCGTCGCTCTGTTGGGTAAGCCGAACACCGGTAAATCGACCTTGTCGAACTGGCTCACCGCTTCACAGGCGTCCATCGTCAGTCCTTTGCCAGGCACCACCCGCGATGTGGTGGAAGGCGCTTTCTCGTTTAAAAACCACGACTTTGTTATTCTTGACACGGCCGGCATCCGTCGAAAGTCCAAGGTTACGGAAAACATTGAATATTACTCGGTAAACCGGGCGATTAAGGCGATTGACGAGGCGGACGTCGTATTTCTGCTGATTGACGCCTCTGAAGGACTAGCCGACCAAGACAAGAAGATTGCGGGACTCGCCCACGATAAGGGCAGAGGCGTCGTCTTTGTTTTAAATAAATGGGACTTAACGCCTGACGTGAAAAACGCTTTTGAGGCGGCGCGGGACCGTATTCACTTTCTGTTCGGGCAAATGGAATATGCGCCGATTCTGCCTTTGTGCGCCTTGGACGGCGCGGGCGTGGATAAGCTATTGAACGCGGCGATTCGGCTTAACGCGCAACTTCACCGCCGTATCGAAACGTCCGCGCTGAATCAGGCGTTGGCGGAATGGGTGGCGGAGAATCCCCCGCCCCAGGGACCGCAGACGCGGTTCAAGATTAGATACGCGGCGCAAGTTTCGAGCGCCCCGGTGAAATTCGTCTTTTTTACGTCGCGTCCCCACGCGATCCGCGAGGCGTATACCGCCTATCTCCGCAACAAAATCCGCAAAGATCTTGGCTTTTCTGAAATTCCGATTAAAATAGAGGTAAGAAGATCAAGCGAGAACAGAGGGAATGAGCGTTGAGTTTGTTGTTACCTACGCATAATAACTCGCTCCTTATTACGAAAAGGAAGGGATATGAGACATACGTTAGGGGATGTAGAAAAAATGGTCGGCGTGCGTATAAGCGTCATTAAGGAATGGGAGCGCGAGATGCCGATAGTGCGCCCAAGACGAGACAAGGCGGGACGGATGGTGTATTCGGATCGCGATATTCGAATACTGCGGCGGTTGAAATATTTGCTGTACGATCGCCGTCTGTCGCTAAAAGAGGCGCGTATTCGGCTTTCTCTGGAATTTTCCACCGAAAACCAGGACCCGCGCGCCCAAATCGCGCTGATTCGACAAGACTTGATTGAAGTTTACGAAATGGTAAAAAATATGGGAAATTCTAACACACCCTCCAACTCTTGAATAAAATAAAAATTTGCGGTATAATTAAGTCCATGAAGACGATTTTAAACGTTGAAGGTATGTCCTGCGAACATTGCGTCAATCATGTTACAAAGGAGATCAAGTCGGTGAACGGCGTTAAGTCTGTGAAAGTAAGCCTTAAAGACAAGAAAGCTACGATTGTCCACAAAGATGATATCTCAGTCGAGGCGCTTAAAGCGGCCATCGTTACAGCGGGCTATGAGGCTCCTTGAATAAAAATTTTATTTAGTCAGACGGCGCGGACTTTTATTAGGATTCTAAAAGGTGATTATGAAGAGAGTGAAAGGCAGAAAAGAAGCGGAAGTCATTCGTAACAAGGGTTTGCTTACGGCCGCGCTTTTGATTCTCGCTCCTGTTTATGTGTTCACCTCCTTGTTCGCGCTTCAGTTTCTGTGCTTGTTCTTTCTGTTCATCGTTATCGGATCGAGACTCTATACGGAACACCTCGTCCGTTCCATAAAAATTATCAGACGGGACATAGAACTGCGAGAGTTCAGACAACAATGGGCGCGTGTGGAACTGATTGCGGAGAACCGCGGTCTGCTACCGGTGTTTCTGCTCGCGCTCAGAGATGGAACCGGTATGTTGCCTCTCTCCAAAGGGAACAAAACGCTTTGTTCCCTGCCTGCGCGTTCACGGATCGCATTTGAATGGCAAGGTTATTGCTCTGACAGAGGCGTATTTATGCTGGGTCCCACGACTGCGCAGGGGGCTGACCCACTCGGTCTCTTCCCCTTTCAGGTCGCGTTTTCGGAACAGACTAAGCTCTTCGTGTACCCGACTCCGCGTTCCGCGTCTCTGCCTTTTAGAGACGGCGTTCCTTTAGGGAGGCTTCTTTCGCAAAACATCCTCCACGAAGACCTCTCTCGTCCACGTTCGCTCCGTCCCTACCAGATGGGAGACGAGCAGCGCCGTATCAACTGGAAGGCGAGCGCCCGATCGCCAGGGCGTTTCGGTATGAGTCTCATGATCAACGAATACGAAGCCACTGTATCCTTCCCCATGTCCGTTTTCCTGAATTTGGATATAAACGCCTATCCTGTCAAGAAAGCTTTAAGCTTTATAGAAAGGGCAATAGAAGTCGGCGCCGCGCTCTGCCTCTTGTCCGCGCAAAAACAGCAAGACATGGGACTCATCGTTTTCTCACAGCGGAAAACCTTTATCATAAACCCGTCCCGTTTCACTCTTATCCCCATTCTTGAGACGCTTGCCCTATTCGAATCGGACGCGCGTACAGAAGAAAAAGGTAATTGCGTGGATATTCTGCTTGAAAAAATGAAACAATTCTCGACGGGCGTGAAAATATTCTATGTGGGACCCGCTCTAGCAAACGACGATTACGTCCGCCTGAACATCTTAAAGAAATTTCATCTGAACATAGAATATTTCATCATCGACGAGAGAGCTGTGCCGCAGATCGGCTATGGTAACGTACGGCAGTATCAGGTCAAGGAATTCGGGGATGATATTCTTTAAAGCCCTCGTGGATGTAAAAGCAAGAAACAAATAGTGGAGATTTTAACCGCTATAAGCGCGACAAAAACCGTCTTTCCCAAGACTCGGAGGCGGTCACGGGCAAAAAAAGCGGATTATGAAAAAGCGTCTATTTTAGAGAAAGGCGGCTAAAGAGCGTAGTTCGTCAATGATGAAGACGTTGCGGACAGCGATATTGGGCGGAGCTTTTAAAACGACTGGCGCAAAATTCACGATGCCGCATATACCGGACTGTATGAGCTTATCAGCCGCAGATTGGGCTTGGTCTTCGGGAACGCAGAGAAGCCCTATATCAATGGAAAGACGTTTGATGATCTCCGTCATTTTGTAAGCAGGGTAAAGCGGAACCAAAGACGACAGTATCTCAACGCGGTTCACGTTTGTATCAAAACCAGCGACAAGCTCGAATTCCGAGTCGTTAAAAGCGCCGAAGTTTAGGTACGCGGAGCCGAGCCGTCCGAGTCCCACGACGCAGAGCCGGCGTCTTTTGTCAAGACCAAGCGCCTGCCTTATCGCAGAGTTCAGAAGCCCGGTTTCATAGCCGCTTGCGCTTCCAAGTCCGCCGAGAGCGGAGACGTCTTTCCGCACCGTGTCCCGCGACCAACCAGTCTCTTCCTCAATTCGCGATGAAGTTATGGAAATTGACTCGCTTTTTTCGAGAATCTTTAGAAGATGTAGGAGTCTCTTCTTTGTCGGAGCGGAAATCTCAAAGTTCTTCACGGTAAATGACTTCTTTGAAACCGGCTTTTCCTATTTTTTCAATGGTAGAAACGAAGTCGTCGGCTTTTATTCCGGAAAGTACCACCCGATAGAGTTTATCTTTATCGTTTCTCTCGTAAGACGGGGTTAAACCGGCGGTTTTCAACTTATTAAACGCGGCGATAGCGTTATTCGGGACCCCGAAAGCCCCGATTTGGATGCGGTATTTCTTGTTGGTACCGGTAGTCGGCAAAGTAGGCGGTAAAATCTTCACCGTCGCCGCGGACGTAGAAGCCGTTGCGGTTGGCGCCGCCGCAGGCTCCGTTGCAATAGGGACGGTTTCAACCGACGTCGTCGCGGGCGTAGAAGCCGTTGCGGTTGGCGCCGCCGCAGGCTCCGTTGCAATAGGAACGGTTTCAACCGACGTCGTCGCGGGCGTAGAAGCCGTTGCAATAGGCGCCGCCGCAGGCTCCGTTGCAATAGGAACGGTTTCAACCGACGTCGCCGCGGACGTAGAAGCCGTTGCAATAGGAACGAAAATGGGTCCGAGGGGCGTACCTTTAGGCGCGGCGTCAACAGCGACCGAAGTCGTTCCTACGGCTATCATATCTATCTGTTCCGCGGCCGCTTTTGACAGGTCTATGATACGCGTGGAAACAAAGGGCCCCCTGTCGTTTACTCGAACCGTTACTTGCTTGCGGTTATATTGATTGGTGATAATCAACAGAGTACCGAACGGCAACCAGGGATGCGCGGCAGTGAACTGCGAAGAATCAAACTTTTCGCCAGACGCGGTGTTTTGTCCGTCGAATTCATCTCCATACCAAGAAGCCAACCCTTCTTCATGAAAAGGCTCCTCCGCAAAACAAAATGCCGTAACAGCAAAACCGATGATTATTATAATATACTTCTTCATATTTTTTTATCGGCGTAATTTACGCTATTCTTTATAATCAAAAATAATCAAAAGTTACTTTTGGGAAGGACTCGATATAAACGATTGATTTTGCCTGAACGTTCTTTAAGAAAAAAATAATTTCTTGACCTCTTCCATGCAACGCTCAAAACGCTCGCGCCCTCTTTACATTCACGCGCGTTTTCTTTATAGTCAAAGCGGGGAGAGAGTAGAGTTGAAGCTTTCCTTGACTATTCTCGTTTTCTATTCCCCTCTATACCCTATGCATAAAGGAGACCTCGTTGTCAAGACAAATCAAGATATTTGACACCACGCTCCGGGACGGAGAGCAGTCCCCCGGATGTAGTATGAATAGTAAAGAGAAAATCGCCGTAGCCTTACAGTTGGAAAAACTCGGCGTTGACGTGATAGAGGCCGGCTTCCCCGCGTCGAGCCCTGGAGATTTGGAGTCCGTGAAAAGCATAAGCGCGCTTGTGAAGAATAGCGTCGTTGCGGGACTGTGTCGAAGTCTCGAAAAAGACATAGACGCGGGTTGGCGGGCTTTACAAACAGCAGTCGCCCCCCGTATCCATATTTTTTTGGCGACTTCGCCTATTCACATGAAATATAAACTTAAGATGACGCCAGACCAAGTAATCGAGACGGCTGTCAGCGCGGTTAAATACGCGAAGAAATACTGTGCGGATATTGAATTTTCAGCGGAGGACGCGTCTCGAAGCGACCCGGACTTTGTGTGTAAAGTTTTCGGCGCGGTAATCGCGGCTGGCGCAACCATCGTTAACGCGCCGGACACCGTAGGTTACGCCATGCCTGACGAATTCGGTCGTTTCGTCGCGTATATTAATGAACATACGCCGGGTATGGAAAAAGCCGCGCTTTCCGTGCATGCGCATAACGACTTGGGGCTTGCCGTAGCCAATAGTCTTACCGCGATTCAGGCGGGCGCGGTCCAGATTGAGTGCACCATCAACGGTATCGGAGAACGCGCAGGCAACGCGTCCCTCGAAGAAATCGTCATGGCGCTCCGCGTACGTAAAAGCTATTGGAACGCGGACACCCGTATCGACGCCGCGCAACTCTACAATACAAGCCGCATCGTCACGCAGGCGACAGGCGTCAAAGTTCAGCCGCACAAAGCTGTCGTCGGCGAAAACGCTTTTGCGCACGAAGCCGGTATACACCAACACGGGATACTGGAAAACCGCGCAACCTATGAGATTATGACGCCAGAATCCGTCGGCTTGACGCAAAACGTGATGGCGCTTGGGAAACATTCGGGCAAGCACGCGCTCAACGACCGCCTGCGCCGCTTGGGCGTAACGGTCGACGGAGAAACGTTAGAGCGCATCTTCTCCGAATTCAAGTTGTTGGCTGATAAGAAAAAAACCCTGAACGACCGCGACATCGAAGCGCTCGCCCGTAACGCGTCCGCCGCCGCGCCTGAGACATGGAAACTGCTTCAATGGAGCGTGAGTTCAGGCTCGTCTTTGGGCGCGACCTGCACGATTCAACTACAGCATAAAAGCGGCGAATTCCACAAGACGGCCGCGCTTGGGGATGGTCCTATTGATGCGGCGTTCAATGTCATTGACCAAATTATTAACAGAGATGTAACGCTCGAAGCCTTTGAAATCGGCGCAATCACGGGCGGCGAGGACGCGCTCGGCGAAACCTACGTCCGAATCACGCTCGACGGCGTCCGCCGATGGAACGGTCACGGTATTTCGGTTGACATCGTGGAATCCGCAATCAAAGCCTACCTCGCGGCAATCAATTCAATGGAATGGGATTTGGGGAAATAGTTTGAGAATGCTGTTATGCAAGAGGGCTATTTTAGAACTGCGATAGCTTTTTCGAGCGCTTTACAAGTCGCGGATTCGCGGATTTCGCTTCTGGAGCCTGAAAAGTGAAAGACTTCGGCCGCGGCTTCTCCCTTATACGCTGTCGCTATCCAGACCGTTCCGACGAGCGTATCCGTCCCGTCCCCATCCGGTCCCGCAAGCCCGGTGATTGCAACCGAAACGTGGGCCGCGCTTCTCTCGATAGCTTTTTTCGCCATGTCAACAGCGGTTTCCCGGCTCGCCGCTCCGAAACGGTCGACGGTATCCACGCCGAGCATAACGGCTTTCGCGTCCGCCGTATAGGTTACGAAGCCCCCCCAGAAAACCTTTGAAGCGCCTGGAATGCGGACGACCGCGTCCGCAAGAAGACCGCCCGTGCAGGATTCCGCGACCGCAAGCGTCTTTGAACGCGCGGATAACTCCTTGACGAGTTCTTCAGCGAGTTGAGATTTCTCCATCATATATTCCGTAATTCGGCTTTTATCTCTTCGGTTGGTCTTGAAAATATCTCAACTTCTCTATCTACGCTAGTCATATTGCACTGTCCTTCAAAAAGCACGCCGTCCGCTATTCTGAAACGCGAAGTAGTAATATCGCCGTGTAGCTCCGCTCCAGGATACAGGTCTACCTTATCAAGGGCGTACACCAAGGCGCTCACATACCCATGAACAGTCAACGACGACACAGAAATATGGTCGGCTTCCACAACCGCCCCTTTATCAACGATAAGAACGCTTTCTGGATGAGCTTCTATGGTGCCATGAAACGTTCCTCTTATGCAAAGATTCTCTTTGAATTTAAGAAATCCGTCGAAACGAGTGGTTTCACTAAAAACCACTGTTCTGTTCTCTCTCTTTTTGCCTTCTGCCATGAGTTTATCATACCATATTTTCACAGAAACGGCAAGCGCCGCTTGTTGTTTCTACAGAACGCTTAAAGATTTTTTTATTTTTCTTGCGGAATGTAAAAATATATGTTATAGTTTAAGCGTTCAAATTTCTATTATGGAGGCGTTTATGGCTTGTTCAGCCGAAGAAATAAGTAATCTCAAGAGAATTGCCCGTGAGTTGCGACTCACGATGATAGACGTAGTGCTGTGGTCAGGAGGCGCTCACATCGGCGGGTCCTTGAGTATAGTGGAAATACTTACCCTTCTTTACTTCAAATACCTCGACGTCCGTTCGAATGAACCAAAATGGGACGACCGCGATAGGTTCGTCCTATCAAAGGGACACGCGGCCGCTGGATTCATACCAGTCTTGGCGAAGAAGGGCTTTTTTCCCGAATCAGAACTCAAATCCTTTAACCATTTCGGTTCGCCTTTCGCCATGCACCCGGACGGTAACAAAGTTTTGGGATGCGACGTGTCGGCAGGCTCGCTGGGACATGGGTTGTCCATGGGCGTGGGGTTGGGACTCGGCGCGCGTTACCTGAAAAAGGCTTACAAAACGGTCTGCCTTTTGGGGGACGGCGAATGTTGCGAAGGCAGCGTCTGGGAGGCGGCCATGTCGCTCGCCCACTTTAAACTTGGCAATGTGATAACTATCGTCGACCGCAATCGTCTAATGATCGACGGTCCCACCGAAGAAGTCATGCGGTTGGAGCCGTTTGCGGATAAATGGCGGAGTTTCGGACTGGACGTCGTGGAGGTAAACGGCCATGACTTTGCGGAGTTGTCCTCGGCTTTTGATAAGGCGTGGTCCGCGACGGACAAGCCAGTCGTCGTTATAGCGAACACGGTAAAAGGAAAAGGCGTTGATTTCATGGAGAACAACGTCGTCTGGCACTACGGTTCCGCTGATTCGGAATTGGCGGAGAAGGCAAAGGCGTCAATATTGAAGGGATAGAGAATGAGAATACGTTCATTTTCCCGCAGCCCTAAAAAGAGAGGTAAGTAATGGCAAATATAATCACAGGAACCACATGGAACTGTTACGATTCCGCGACCATGACGGCGCGGGAAATATACGGGCGTACGCTTGCGGAGATGGGCAAAGCCAACGACCGCATCGTAGCGCTTACCGCGGATTTGGCGAAGACGACCGCTATCGTCCACTTCGCAAACGCCTTTCCAGAGCGTTTCTTCAACGTGGGCATCGCGGAGCAAAATATGTTCGGTATAGCGGCTGGACTAGCGAAAACCGGACTTATCCCGTTTGCGTCCACGATGGCGGTCTTCGCGTGCCTCCGCGCGGGCGAGCAGGTACGTACGGATATCGCATATCAGAACCTACCGGTCAAAATCATCGCCACACATGCAGGCGTTTCCTTCGGACACGCGGGAACCACCCACCATTGCACCGAAGATTTAGCCGTCATGCGTTCCATCGCCAATATGACGGTCGTCGCGCCGGCCGACGGTATTGAGACAAGCAGAGCCGTCCGCGCTAGTCTGGACGTCCCAGGACCGGTCTACATACGCATTGGTCGCGGCTTCGAGCCGCCTTGTTATGAAAACGAGGATTATCCGTTTGAAATCGGCAAAGCCGTTATTATGCGCGAAGGAACGGACCTTACGATAATCTGTTGCGGCGTCGCGGTTCTGCAATCGGCGCAGGCCGCAAAAACTCTCGCTGAACAGGACGGTCTTTCTGTGCGCGTGCTCAATATGCACACCATAAAGCCTATTGACCGCGAAGCGATTCTCAAGGCGGTTGTGGAGACGCGGCGCATTCTCACTGTGGAGGAACACAACGTCTTCGGAGGGCTAGGAGACGCGGTCGGCGGAGTCGTCGCGGAATCTGGCAAAGGATGCGTGTTCAGAAAACACGGTATTCAAGACGAATTCGCGGAAATCGGATACGCGGAAGACCTCTACGCTCATTACGGCTTGGACAGCAACGGCGTCGTCGCAAAAGTCCGCGAAATGATGAACATGGAGTTCGAGGCGGACGAAGATTGGGAGGACGAGTAAAAAGGAGCAATCATGACGCAAACAACCCAACAAGATATAATCACTGCGAAGCTGTTCTTTAATGCGGCGTTTCCAGTGATGAAGGTCGTTCTTGAAGACGACCCGACGATGAAGGCGAGGTTTCAAGACGTTCAGGCCGTTGTACAAATAAGCGCTTTCTTGGAAAGAGTCGGCGGCGAAGCGCTTGCCTGCCGTCTTGTATTTGATAAAGGGCAGTTTTCTGTGGTTCAAGGAGCCGCGGGGGCCACGGACAAAAAGCCGGACGTCGTCCTCGCGTTTTCGTCTTTGGCGAAGATGAATACGATGTTTCGAGGAGGGCTGGCTTTGCCGTCGATAAAAGGGTTGGGCAAACTGGGGCTATTACTCAAGGTATTTTCCCTGCTTATGTCGCTCATGCTGATGATGCCGTCGAGCCGTCCCAAGGATCCTGCGAGGCAAAGACTCAAAGTGAAAATGAGTCTCTATATGATAACGCGAGCGCTTTCAGTTTACAACAAGCTGGGGGACCCGGTCATGTCCGAGTGGTGCCGCCGTCAGCCGGAGCGCATATACCAGTTCGTCGTGGACGACGGCGGGAATCCCTCAGTCGCCTGCTACTTGCGAGTGAAGGCGGGAAGGTCCAAGTCTGGGCATGGAGTCTATACGCGGCGCTCGCCTTTCGTGTTGTTTCACTTCTTCAGCGTCGAGGGCGCGTTAAAAGTCTTGCTCAAGGATGTCGCCTTTGTGGAAGGCGTGGAGCAAGGATGCGTGGAAATCGTCGGTTCCCCAGAATACGCAATGTATCTGAACGACTTTATGTCAATTTTGCAAGGGATGTTGACATGAAACCACGGACTGATGGACGTCTTATATTGAATTTTGACAATTAACATAAACTTCCATGCCGTCAATGAGACAGGTATATTAAGCTAATATCTCTTTTAGAAAAAGTCGGCGCGTCTCGTCGGAGATGTATTATTCTCAAATTTTATGCGTCGACTTTTGTCCGTCCTTTGAAAAAGGTACTACTTGCGCATACTACTATATAAAGTTATAATTGAAATAATATGACCGTTGAATTGGCGCTTTTCTTTATATCCATCGCTTTATGCATAGCGATTCTTTACATTATCAATTTTATCTGGTTCAGCGACAGCCGCAATCGGCAAATGGGGAGTTTTTTTGCGATGGCTTTTACGACGCTTTTTTGGACTCTTTCCAGCGGTTATATTTTACTAGGCGGATCCAATTCGCCGTATTTCCCCATACTCCAAACTATCCGCATGGTCGTTATATGCTTCTTTCCCTATGCGGTGCTGTGGTTTTTTCTTGACATTACAGGACGCGACGTACATAAAACGAGAAACATAATGCGGTTTATAGTCGTGATTCCGCTCATTGATTCGCTCGGCTTCATCACAAATCCGTTGCATTATCGTATGCTCCGCGACTATATTTACCCCGTTCCGAACAAGGGTCCCCTGTTTTATGTCCATACTTTTTTCGCCTACGCGACGTTGCTTGCCGCGTTGCTGATTCTGTTTTCCTACCTCATCAAAAACATGAAGCGGAATCCCAAAGTCATGATCGCCGGCGTCGCGTTTTTCATCCCGTTTGTCACCAATATTCTTGAAACCTTCAAAATCCGCGCCAATTATCTAGGGCTTACGCCCTACACATTCTGCGTTTCTTTTTTCCTGTTCTTTACTTTTTTGTACTATGAGCGGGCTTTTAACTTCAGACAAATCATGCTCGCGGCTATTTTTGACAAATATCCAAGTTATATTATCTTGATAAATAAAAAAGGCGTCGTCATAGACAAAAACGGCGCCGAATTGGATTTTTTTGATAAATTTGACAAAGACGACTTTAGGATAACGCTCTGGGAAACTCGAATTCATGATTTTTTGAACGCCATTAAACAACGCGCCTCTCATTACGCGCCGGACAACTTGTTTGACGGAGCGTTCGACCCTTCGGTTACAGGAGGAGAGTTCTCCATCGTGCAATCAGGAGAAAACGCGGAAGAGCGGACGTTCAGAGTAACCATCCAGTTTTCGTATTCCCGCAAGGGGAAGATTTCGGGCTACGCTCTTTCTTTTAGCGACATCACCTACTACACTTCCATGATGAAAGAAATAAATAATCAAAACGAGAAGCTCAGAGAGCTTACCCATCAAGCAGAGTCGGCGTCGCAGGCGAAAAGCGCGTTTCTTGCCAACATGAGCCATGAAATCCGCACGCCGCTTAACGCGGTTATGGGTATGACCCACGTTGCAAAGAAAACGCTCGCTGTCGGCGACACGGACAAGACCTTGTCCGCGCTAGAAGAGATCGACGCCGCTTCCGTACATCTTATGGGGATTCTTAACGACATTCTTGATATATCCAAGATAGAATCAGGTAAATTTAGACTGTCGAACGAGCCGTTTCTCTTAACCGAGGCTATGGAAGAAGTCAGAGCCATCTTCATTCACCGTTGCAATGAGAAAGACACCCGTTTTATTTCAGAATTTGATATACCTCCGATAATCGTGGTAAAGGGCGATAAACTAAGGCTGAAGCAAGTACTGATAAATCTGCTCGGAAACGCCGTAAAATTCACGTTGTCCGGCAAAGATATTGGATTCTTCATCAAAACGCTTGAGGAAAATGAAAAGGACATACGTCTAAAATGGACAGTCAGCGACCAGGGCATAGGCATGAATGAGGTACAGATGTCGCGCCTGTTTAAGCCTTTTGAGCAAACCAATAAAAATATAGCCGCGCATTTCGGCGGTACGGGGTTGGGGCTTGCTATAAGCCAGAATCTTATCAAACAGATGGGCGGTCGTATCTCCGTGCAAAGCGAAGAAGGCAAAGGTTCTGTATTTACATTCGAGCTTACCCTTGACAAGAGCGATAAGTCTGTTATAGAAGACGGTATATATACAGCGGTACCGGATCTCAGGGAGAAAAATATCCTTTTAGTGGAAGACGTCGAGATAAACCGTATCATTATACGGGAGATGCTTGAAGAAACGCATATTACGATTGAAGAGGCTCTTGATGGGGAAGAAGCGGTCAAGAAATTCAGCTCGGCGGCGGAAGGGTTCTATTCCCTTATTTTCATGGATATACAGATGCCTGTCATGAACGGTTATGAAGCGACCCGCGCCATACGGAACCTTGACCGCGCGGATGCGAAACGGGTTCCCATCATTGCCATGACCGCAAACGCCTACCGCGAGGATGTGGAACAGTCCTTGCAAGCCGGCATGAACGGACATCTTGCAAAACCGATAGATTTTAACGCTATGATAAAAACGCTTTTTGATTTAGAGAAGTACTGAGAAATTATATTGTAAATTTCTTGAAGTTGCGATAAAAATATATGAAGAGGAAAAAGATGAAACAAAGACGACGAATCGTCATCCTGCTCGCCATTATGGCTGGCTTTATGGGCGGTATACTTGGGCTAATTTATCAGTCGAACAACTCGGCTCGAATAGCTAGCGTGAACCTATTCTCCAGTTATACCGAAACTCTTGCCAAAGACATTGGATTGTCTTTCATGAGAAAAAAGGACTACGCGGAAGTTTGTTCTTTGTTTCCTTCGGTAATGCGGTTGGACTGGGACGCCGTGAGACGGGATATGGTACGCCTCATTGAGCAGTTCCACTCCGACGATCGCGTATACGCATACCTGATTGTGTTGAAAGACGGTACCTATTTCCATTCCCGCGTCGTCGGCAATCCCGCCTTGGGCGGACGGGCTTCAAGCGACGACAATGATCCGAATGCGGCGCCGTTTTCTCTGATCGGCCGGGATCATTTTCAGTACCTAATTGCCGACAACGCCGCAGGCGCGAAGCTGTCCTATGTGTCAACTCAAAATATCTCCAATGTAACGGGTCAGAAACAGACGCTTTTTTCTTCAAACATTATCAATGACCAGGGCGACCTGCTAGGGTATTTTTCTTTTATTTACAGCGCCGCGTCCATGACGGAAGAACTTACCGTCTTAACAAGAGACGTCAAAGAAAACTATGGGAAAAACGCGGCTTTTTATCTTATCGCAAACGACGGCATCGTTCTTTCCATCCAAAAATACGATCCGCAAGAGGACGCGTACACGGAACGCACCATGAATACAAAATTCCGCGTTAGTACCAAAGACCTTCCGCATGAACTCGTAACCGCCATTAATAGTGTAACAGTATATAACGGGACAGGGGGCGCCGTCACTTATAACGAAAATAATAAGAAAAAGAATTATATGACATACGCCCCTGTTCCGGGGACTGATTACCGCGTTTTCATTACCATGCCCTACAATAGTCTCAATACTCTGCTTTACCGGATGCAGATTATTGTCGTCGCGCTTCTTATTATTGTATTGGGAGCCATCATCGCCATTATTGTTTTTACCAATAGACTATTTATCGCGAAAGAAGAGGCGGTTCGGGCGAACCATGTGAAGAGCAAATTTCTGTCCACAATGGGGCACGAATTACGCACGCCTATGGTCGCGATTATAGGTATGACGAACATCGCGGGGAAAACCGGCGATATTGAAAAAGTCTACGACAGCCTCAAGAGCATCGCTAGAGCCTCGAACCATCTCTTGAATCTTATCAACGATATTCTCGACATATCGAGAATAGAGGCGAACAAATTTTCTCTCTCTTACAGCGAATGTAATCTTAAAGATATGTTCTCAACCATTATTAACATTATCCGCTTTCGTACGGAGGAGAAGCGACAACAGTTTGTAATCAATATTGCGCCTAACCTGCCCGACGCCGTTCTGTGCGATGAGCAACGTCTATCCCAGGTTATATTGAACCTCTTGTACAACGCGGTAAAGTTTACTCCTGAAGGCGGAACAATCACTTTCATTGTACAGAAGCTCTCTGAGCGCGACTGTCGGCTTGTATTACAGATAGAGGTACGCGATACCGGCATAGGGATTTCGATGGAACAGCAGGAGAATCTGTTTAAGCCTTTTACGCAAAGCGACGACAGTACGTCCCGCAGATTCGGAGGCGCGGGACTAGGGCTCGCCATTGTAAAAAACATTATCGATCTTATGCAGGGGAAGATTTGGATAGAGTCGCAAGAGGGACAGGGTTCCGCGTTTATAAGCCAGGTTGAAGTTGAACAAGTCGGCGGGAAGGAGGGGAGCGGAAAAGTTCTCGAGGAGTCAGGGAGTTACGAGAACGTCTTTACTGGGAAAAACATACTCGTAGCGGAAGATGTAGAAATCAATCAGGAAATCGTCGGGGCGATGCTCGAAGACACAGGTTGTAACATTGACTTTGCGAACAATGGGCGCGAAGCGGTTGATATTTTCAAAGGAAGCCCTGAGAAGTTTGATATTATCCTTATGGATATGCAAATGCCTGAAGTTGACGGGCTTGAAGCGACGCGGCAGATAAGGAATCTCGCCCTTAATAAGGCAAAAAATATTCCTATCATCGCCGTTACGGCGAATATCTTGCGTGAAGACGTGGAAAACTGTCTAAAAGCCGGCATGAACGCGCATATTGGGAAGCCGCTTGACAACTACATCCTTATGGAAACGCTTACTTCTTATCTTATGCGGCAATAATGAGGTAAACCATACGCCCAAATATTTTTATTTTCAAGCGTTTTTAAACGACGCAGACGATTCTTGAAAACAACCTGGGGCGAAACCATAAAAAAAGGACGGCTCGTTAAAAAACGACGCTTGAGGGAATTTTGAGGACGACCTGCGCCGAGCGACGCAGGAGTTTAGAGGGTTACGGCGCGAGGTTGTTTATGGTAACGGCCTTTTCATTGCTCCAGCTTATTGCGGAACCGTTAAACGAAAAGAAAGTGATGTACCCGCTCTGAGGCGCGTTATCCTCCGGGAACGGCTTGCCGCTGATTGAATAAGAAGCTATGTTTTCGTTTGAAGAAAGCTTGTAGACCGCGGTCTCGCCCG
>JAIRKH010000009.1 GCA_031260245.1 Treponema sp.
GACACGCAATATGAAATTGAATTGCTTGACGTGTTCCGCCAACTCTCCGAAGCCTCGCGTAAGCTGGTGGTGGATCATGCTAAAAGCATAGTTGAACTAGAGCGTTCCCTTCGTTCCGCTAACGAGCAACCCGACCCCGCGTGACCCCGCCTCCTACTTATCCTTGTGCGGATATTCTTCAATTCGCCAAATCTCTCGTTCGTCAGAGCGTCCGCTTTCAGCGACCGCGTCGTCAATAATCTCTTGGAGCGGCCCTCTCTCTTCGCACATGGCGAATTGTTTCCAGCGATAACTTTGACAAGTGCGATTTTTCGTAAGAGGTTCCGGTACGATGTATAGCAGCTTATATTCAAGGACAAACACACTCTCCCCCTCCCTCCTTACGCCGCAGGCTTCGGCGGCTCCGCGTCCAAGCCGTATTGTTGCTTCATCGCTCTTTCTGTACGTTGCATCACAACTGCATAAGAAAGAAGCATATTTTTGTTTTCCGTAGTCATACCTTCATAAATTTCCATAAGTTCTTTTCGCTTGTCATTCATATCTACCTCAAATTGCTAATTTATTAACAATATACTCTAATACATTCGATATGTTAAGTGTTTTTGTTAATTTTTTAGCAAAAAATGTAGATTTTTTTGAAAAAATTTTGTATTGTATAATCATGGAAAGCATAGGAGAAAGGATACGAAAGGTACGAAAGCATCTTGGAAAAAGTCAATCCGAGTTCGCCGGTGAGTTTGGATTAAATCACGCTATCGTGTCTGTATGGGAACTTAACAAAATAGAGATAGCAGATAAAACCATTTTGGCTATTTGTTATCGTTTCGGTATAAATGAGGTTTGGTTGCGTACCGGCAAGGGTGATATGTTTGGTAGAACCTCATCGACAGGGAAAAGTGAGTTGCTTTCTATTTTTGACGAATTATCTCCAGCGGTACAGGATATATTACTAGATTATGCGCGTGGATTACTCAAAACACAGCAAACCCTAGCCGGCAAATCGGCGCCGCCTGAAAGAGGCGACGCGTCCGCTGCATTTCCGCTGGAGCCGCGTCGTCCCGCCGGAGACCCGTCCTGCTTTGAGGAAAGGCGGACTGTTGGCTAGCGCTAGACGGCGTTATATACCCAAAAGCCTGGTGGAGGATACGTAAGGATCAAATTAGAGATACCTTTTGACAACCATTGGTTTCCATTTGGTTGCGATTCTGTCCCCATGTATAAATATTCAAAAAATGGAAACTTCCAAATTTGGAAGTTTTTTTGCTTGACAACATTCCGCTAATGGAATATATTCTGTGTATGTGGGAAGTTGAGTATACTAACGACTTTGAAGCGTGGTGGAATACCTTGGACGCCAGAGACCAGGGGGCTGTTGACGCCAGCGTCAGGCTTCTTGAGCAGGAAGGTCCGAACCTCAAATTCCCTTATTCCAGTGGAGCGCATAATTCCAGGCATAGCGCAATGAGGGAATTGCGAACCCAAAGCGGAGGCCGCCCGTTAAGGACTTTTTACATATTTGATCCCCGGCGAACCGCGATACTGCTTATCGGCGGAGATAAAACAGGGAATGACCGATTCTATGAAGAATTCATCCCTGTAGCAGATGATATTTATGATCAGTATTTGAAGGAGACAGGAAGCTAAGATGACAAAAAAATTTGCGGAATTACGGGAAAAGATGTCCCCCGAAGCCAGGGCCGAAAGCAACCGCTTGTTTGAAGAAGCTCTCAAGGAATATCCCTTGTCCGAACTGCGGAACGCCCGGGGCCTTTCCCAGAAAATGCTTGCCGAAGCCCTGGGCGTCCAGCAGCCGGCCATTGCCAAAATGGAAAAACGGACGGATATGTATATATCCACCCTGCGAAGCCACATAGAGGCTATGGGGGGGCGTCTGGAAATAACCGCCCATTTCCCTGATGGGTCGGTAAAAATCTCCAATTTTTCACGAATTTAATTCCAATTCAGGAATGACGGCGGAGCCGCAGATGGGGCTGACCTTTGAGCGGGTCTGGGCTACCATACAGGAAAACGCGCGGTTCTTGAAAGAATCCAAATTGATGAATCTTGCTCGCCAAATTTGGCGAGCAAGATGTGGGGCGGACATAACAAGATCGACTACCTTCTTTCGGTCGATATGGCGGTTGAGAACAATGATATTGGCAGAAAAATCCGCTAATTTTTAGGAAAGCAGGGAGAAAGTTTGTATGAACGAATTGATTAAAGTCGTTGAACAAAACGGCGAACAGACGGTCAACGCTCGTGATTTGCACGAGGCGCTTGCGGTCAAGCGGGATTTTTCAACATGGATTAAAGACCGGATAGAAAAATACGGCTTTGTGGAAGGAGAGGACTTTTCGCCAAATTTGGGGAAAAGTACCGGGGGGCCGTCCTGATGAAAACTTGATTGTCCCCAAATCGGGGGAAAATCAAGTTGATGAATCTTGCTCCCCAAATTTGGGGAGCAAGATGTGGGGCGGACATAACAAGATCGACTACCTTCTTTCAGTTGATATGGCGAAGGAAATCGCCATGGTGGAGAACAACGAAAAAGGCCGGGAAATCCGCCGCTATCTGATTGAGGTTGAAAAAGAGTTCGTAGCCTCGCTTAAGCGGGAACGCCAGGCCTCGCTGGAAAGAGAAGCCGTCCTGCGGAGCCTGTCCGAGAAACACACGATGGTTTACGGGCGGTATTCCCATCTCTGTACAAAGGATCCAGAAAAAGAACGCAATGTGATTGGTTTTGAGGAATACGCGATAGCCGTTTCAAGATACGACGACCTTCGCACGAAAGTAGAAACCGAACACCTTATGATTGACTTCCCTTACCCGTTCTTTCGCGCGGCGGACGCGCTTCAAAGATTAGAAAAACTGCAAGAATTGAAATCCAAAGGCGACATCAGTACCGCCGAATTTCGCAAGATTGTTTTATGCGCGCCGCCTAAAAATTCAAAAGCTGCCGGGTATTCGGTATGGGAAAAGAAAGAAAAATTGATTGATTTCTTTGTCAAGAATACGTTTAATTTCACCGGAGACCCGAAAGACCGCGTTATCATCGCCAAAGCGTGCCGGCGATACGCCGAGACGGTACCGGAACCGGCGTCGCGGAATATCTTCACGAGGTTCATTAAACGGCAGTATCCGCACCTTCCAGTAAGAGTTATGCGAGCGGAGGGCGTCACTGTAAGGGTTTTTATATCCTGCCGTATGGCAGAACAAACGGAGGAAGGCGCTCGCCTTAAAACCCCTCCAGGAGCGCGATAGCGGGGTCAGGGACGCTCGCATGGGGCATTGCCGTATGTTTTCCATGTTTTTTGGTTTGAACGCCCTCTATGGGCGTTTTCGAGCGTTTGACAGGACGGGCGTCCTTAATTTTTAGGAGGTTTTTATGAACGAATTGACAGCCTTTCGGTTTAAGGAAGATCGGGAAGTCCGCACTCTGGAGCGGGACGGCGAGCCGTGGTTCGGCGCAAAAGACGTTTGCGATGTTCTGGATATTCAGAATGTTACCGACGCTTTGAAAAATTTGGATGACGACGAAGTTTCTAACCTAGCCACTAACGAGGTTAAAAATCTTGAAATTCCAAATCGTGGTGTAAATATCATCAACGAACCGGGTTTGTATCGGCTTATCTTTCAAAGCCGTAAACCCGAAGCGAAAGCTTTCAAAAGATGGGTTTTCCATGAAGTCCTACCCGCGATTCGCAAAACAGGTATGTACGCCGAGAAACACACGATGGTTTACGGGCGGTATTCCCATCTGTTACGTTTTTCAGTATTTGTTACGTTTTATTGTCGTCTACAAGTCCAGCCCTACAAATTGTTAAAATTCTCTATTTCAGCTATTGACATCTAGCCGCTAAAGGTCAAGTAAAAGGTCAAGTTCTGTATATTAACAAATATAACCTTGACTAAATCCCTTCTTATATATAAACTCTCTATATATGCGTATATAAACGCATATAAAACGCCTATATGGTATGATACTAAAAAGGGAGTATAAACTTATGAAAATCCGTGTTATTACCATTTTTCTTCTTGTATTCTTTACGCTTGCGCCCGCGGTCGCGCAAAGCGATATTAACAACAGCGAATTAGAGGAGCATTTAGCGCCCGTTGAATTCATCAATAACGAGAGAACGCCCGCTAGAATCGACACGCGACTTCAAATATGGCAGATAGGAAACAGTCTAGGACTTGCCGCTAAGAACGGCGCGGTAAACGCCGGGCAGACCGAGCGGTACTTTACGATTCGTTGCAAGGCGGACGAATCGGGGAAATTAACCGCGGACATTTTCGGGTTGGGACCCAATGCGGGCGTGGACCACATCAGGAACCTCCGTACCATTTTGCAGGGTTATCTGGAAGGCGCCTACGACTATTCGGCGCACGACGCGGCGTTAATCGCCCAATATGTCTCTATCTATAACGCCGTCTTCCGCGGGAACATGGATTACATGAAGGAGCGGTATAACAGCGTCGTTATCAACAATCTTGTTCCTGAAAAGGTGGGGCTCGATACTCACTATAACCAGTGGCCCGGCAAGACCCTCATAATTATCCCCCTAGGGAACGCCGTCCCTGGTTCTTTGAGCGCCGTCGACACCACACCGTTGACCGAACTCGAAGTCATAGACGAAATGCGTAAGGACGACGACAAGGGCGTCCCTGACCGTAAAGACATGGTTGATCTCAAGGAACGGGAGTCGGACGAAGCCGAAAAGAAAGCCGTGGAACAGTCCCAAGCCGCGGATAAGGAACAAGCGGCCCTCGCCGAAGAAAGGAGACAAGTAGAGCAAGAAAAACAGCAATTGGCGGAAGAAAAAGCCACAGCGGATACAGAGAGACAGCAGGAAATAGCCCAAAAAGAGAAAGAGCTTGACCAAAAAGAGCAGGAGTTGACTCGTCGCGAAGAAGCGGCGTCCGCGCAAAAAGAAGAGGCTCAAAAAAATCAAGAGCTTGCTGAAAAGAAAACCGCTGAAGCGCAACAAGAACGTAAGGATATAGCCGCAGACCAACAGCAGATGATTACCGATGAACCATCCGCTCCATCCAGACTTATACTTGGCGTCGTCTTGAACGACTCGTCTTCGCCCCTTGGAAGTATAGCGCTAATAGATGCGGCGGCTGACGATAAAATGTTTCAAACTTCGGAATTAACGACTATAAATATCAGAACCATAAGCCTGATAGACGATTCCATATACGCGCTCGCCTCGCAAGACGATGGTTCCTATCGGCTTGTCAAGATAGCGGCCGACTCTTTGGAAACGGTCGCTCAAGGCGCGGACGCGATAAGCGCGAACAGTCTTCTTTGGGTGAGAGAATCAGACATTTACGCCCTTGTTTCGACAGATCCCGCATCGCCTCGCTTCGCTCTTTTTGATAAGGATTTACAACTGAAAGCTCAGTCTGTTACGGCGGTACACCCTTTCGCCTCCGCGCTGTTTAACAGAAACGTCATCGTCACGCAACGAAGCAATGGACAGACCTTGTTCCTCAATACACGCGACTTAACGGAAGTCGGCCTGGCGGACGTGAAATAACGCTCAAACGCCGCGACTGTTGGTTGAAAGTATGAATATAAGAGAAAAACAATCAATAGCTCTGTTTCTTGATACCGCCGACGATTTCTTGCGGGACGGCTATTGGCGAGAGCGGACTATGCATCAGTGGGCGAATGTAGAAGAAAGGACTCTGGCTGATAAGTCTGCGGACTCCCTCGAAAGGATAGCCGAAGAAGTACGCTCCTGTTCGGACTGCGGGCTACGCGCCCTACGGATACTCGCGGCGCCGGGCGAAGGGGCGCCACAACCTATTGTTCTCGTGGTGGGAGAGGCGCCGGGCGCGGACGAAGATTCCGTTGGGCGTCCCTTTGTGGGGAAGGCGGGGCAGTTGTTGGACAAGATGCTCAATTCCATAGGGCTTTCTCGTCAGACGAACTGCTTCATCGCCAATACGGTAAAGTGCCGCCCTCCAGGAAACCGCGATCCTCTCCCTGATGAAACCGCCGCGTGCGGACGCTTCTTTTCCCGCCAATTCGCCCTTTTACAGCCGAAAGCAGTCCTCTGCGTCGGCAGAATTGCGGTACAGACCTTGCTGAAAACAAGCGAAGGTATAGGAAATTTACGCGGCAAGTTTTTTGATTATAACGGCGTACCGCTCATCGCTACATTCCATCCAAGCGCACTCCTCCGAAACGAAAGCTTAAAGCGTCCGGCGTGGGAAGACTTGAAAGCATTAAAGACAAAACTGCTCTCATTAGTTACCGGCGGCGCAGAAGCATGATAAAAGTCTAGGCTTAAAGAATTATCCGCGAGCCTGTTTGTGAGATTCGTTCCATAATAGCGGCGGTTTCAGATATTGCAAACAAAACGCCTCCGTGTTATAATAAACCATGGATAAGTTGACTTCCACCGAGGCCGCGCAGGTTATCGTATCGGTTATACCGATTGTCGGCATTGTGATGGGGTCCGTTGTGGTATTCTTTTACCTTCTTTGGTACCACAAACGGACGTCTCTGCTCATACAGATGGGGCAATACAAAAAGCCTGTTTTTGACGTTCAGTCCTTCAGTCTGTTGACAGGGCTGTTGCTTGTGAGCGTGGGAACAGGCTTAACGGTGTTTTTAGCTATCGCTTTGGGCGCGAGTTTCGGACTTTTGGGGGGAATTATTCCGCTTACCATCGGCGTAGGACTAGTGGCGTATTACGTCATCAGGCAGAGAATTGAAAAGGGACAATGAAACAGACCAATGCGGAGACCGTCGAGACGGCCGGAGAGAGAATTGACGAGCGGTTGCTCGTTTCTGAAATTACCGGCGGCGATAAAGAGCTGTTCCGCATTTTCGTCCAACGATACGAACAGAAGGTGTTCGCTTTAGGCGTAAGTTTTTTCCACAACGCGGACGACGCTGCGGACTTTACTCAAGACGTCTTCCTGAAAGCGTTCCACAGTCTGAAGGGTTTCGAGGGGCGTTCACGGTTTTCCACATGGCTTTTCAAAATCGCCTACAACACCGCGATAAACGCGGTTAATCGAAAGAAAGAATACCGCAGTCTCGCCGAAGAAGACGCGAGCGCGGTCGAGAGAACCGAACAAAACGTTATGTACAAGCTTACGCAAAACGCGGTTCGGACAGCGGTGGAAAACCTCCCCGCTAAATACCGCGTGTGCGTTGACCTATTCTTTTTTTATGGACGTTCCTACAAGGAGATTGAGGTTATCACTGGCTTCCCGGTGAACACCGTCAAGTCGCACGTGTTCCGCGCGAAGAAGATATTGAGAAAAAAACTTGCGGATTTTCAAGGAGAGATTTAGGGGCGGGGTGTTTCGCCGCCCCTTTTTACTCCCAATTAGGAGGCAATATGAGACACGTCATCGACAAAATTTACGATGCAATGGGCGAAGAAGAAAAAGGCGTCTTCTTACAAACGTTAGAAAAGATTACGATATTCGCGCATCTGTTCTTTTGTTCTTCCTGCGCGAGCGAAGCGAGAAAACTAGACCTTGCCGAAGAAACTATGAGAACCCAGTTTTTCCCAATCACTCCGAGCGTCGAAGACGTTGTTATGCGGCGCATAGAAGAAATCGCCGAAGAAGACGAAGTTCCTGAATACGACTCGTCGTTCCGCGGCTGGGTCGTTACGGGCATCATCGTGCTTTTCTCTCTGTCGAGCGTATTTTTCGGGATGAATTTCAAGCAGGTCGCCGTGAGTCAAGGGTTGTCCTTCATCATCCCCATAGGCGTTACCATCGGAGTCGCGCTGACCACCTACAGCGCCGTTTTCATCTGGAGCCACCTCAAGGAGCTTTCGGAGCGTTTCGGACTACGGTAACTTTCCCCGAGACGCTTTAATAAAAGAGTAACTTATGAGAAAGGAGGAATTATGTCGGATGCGGCGATAGAGTATGAAAGAGGGCTCACTTTCGAGAAGGTGTGGGCGATGTTTCAGGAGACTGGTCGTCAGATGAAGGAGACGGACCGGATGATAAAGGAGTTGCGAGAGGACTCCAAAGAGACCGACCGCCGAATGAAGGAGACGGACCGGATGATAAAAGAGTTGTCGAGGAATATCGGCGGCGTGAACGATACCTTGGGGAAATGGGCTGAGGAGATGGTCTCTGTGAGGCTATGGGAGAAGTTCAACGCGCTGGGCTACGACTTCACGTCGGCGACTAGAAACAAGAAGTTTCTGAAAGGCGGTCAAACCATTGCGGAGGTAGATATTTTTCTGGAGAACGGGGAATACGCTATGCCTGTTGAAGTGAAGGCGACGCTGACGACGAGAGACGTTGACGGGCATTTGAAACGTCTGGGACTGGTGCGGGAGGAGTTGGACCGGCGGGGCGACGGGCGGCGGTTAGTGGGCGCGGTAGCCGGCGCGGTAACGCCGGATGATGTACGGAACTACGCGCAGAAGCGCGGGTTGTATGTCATCGTCCAATCAGAAGATTCTACGACGATTGCGTCCGCGCCCGAAGACTTCGCGCCGCGCGTATGGTAAACCGTCCCCTATGGCGTTCTTTAGACGCCGTAAAATGAATCCCCCGACGCTATTAAACCCTTCCTCCGTCCTCGGCGCCGAAAACGACGTTTTCCTCTTTCCGCCGCCTTCAAACAGACGCTTTTCGGCGCCGTCAAATATGCTTGCAACGGTGTCAGACACTTAAAAAATAAATTTTCCCTCTCGCAAAGACGCGCCGTATCTACTATGATAGACGCTATGAAACTGACGGCTCTACCAAAGCGGAAATCGTGAACGCCGCCGACGTGAGCGGGTACAACGCTAACACGCCGGGAACGCAAACCCTGACCGTAACGATAGGCGGCAAAAACGTACAATTCACCGTGAAGGTTCAAACAACCGGAAACGTCGCCGTAAACCTTGAGTACCCGATAAGCGGCATTCCTGATAACATCGTCTTGTCCAAGACAGGAACGCTCGCGTCTATCGCGCTTGAGATTACCGGAACCTACACAATCTATGCGTGGTACCTCAACGCGGACGAAACGCCCACTTCAACAAGCGACGGATATACCCTGAACGCCGCGAACTGCCGAATCGGAACCAACGTCCTCACCGTGGAAGTGAGAGTAAGCGGCGATAGGTATTATTCAAAAAAAATAACTTTTACCGTTACTAAATAAGGAGCGTAATGGTGAAAAATAGATTTTTAGCTATGCGCCGACTGACGCCTAACCGCGCTTATCCTCTGCGTAACTGCGCTTATTGGGTGCAGTAACGGCTCGACCGATAGTTTCGCGCCGCCGAACGGACGCAAAGGAATCGTGCGGGTCTTCGTTAGTACGGGACAAGAAACTCTCGCGCAAGCGGACGCGGGCGAGGTTTTTGTTGGACGCGGGAAGCTGTACCCTGGTCGTAACGGGACAGAAGAACGGAAACACAGTCGCGAAGTCGGACCCCGCGGACGTAACGATTCCGTCAAATAGGGACGCGGTAACCACTTCGGTTACCGTGTATCCGGTACTGAACGGCGCGGACGAGCTCTTCAGCTACCGTATCCAAGCAAGCGGAGCCGTAACCGACGTCTCAGCTAGCTGGCGCCCCTTAACACGGGAAACGCGGAACAAGGCGAAACCGTTTTGTCCATAGAGTCGTATGAGCGGACTATCTATGTTGCGCCGGACTATTATCGGCTCATGGTACGAGCTATGAAGGACGTCCAGCCCCTTATCAGGCGGGAAACGGTTCACATTTATTCGGACGCCGAAACGGTCAAGACCTACGACCTGACCGATGCGGACTTCGCGCTGTCGTGTACCTTGCCGGAACCTTTACCGGCGGCATCGAA
>JAIRKH010000037.1 GCA_031260245.1 Treponema sp.
CAGATCAATTTATCGCGGAAAAATTTGAGGCAAACGGTTTTGGCCACCTTGTTACATACAAAAGATTATTGAGCAAAAAAGCCATGCCTTCACGTAACTCGCCGACAAATGTCGCCGGAAAAACGGTAAATACGATGTTGTATGAATATATCGTCATTTGTGAAAAACATCGTGGGAAAAAGGCCAAAAACGGCGCATAACAGGTCTGGCGTGGGAATGAAGCGCATAAGAAATTAAAAGCAAAAACAAGCAACTTTCCATTTTATCTTTTGTCTAAAAAGCCATGATAGTAGATTTAGAGAAACTCACGTTGACGGAACTCTGCGATAGAGCCGCAGGGAAGTTTGGAAAACGAGTCGCGTTTGAGGTTTACCGAGACGATTACACGTATAATCGGTTTACTTACGTGGAATTTCACCACGCGTCCGTGCGATTTGCGGCTTTGCTAAAAGCGCTTGGCGTACAGCGCGGGGACAGAGTGATGATACTTTCGGAGAACAGCCCTGAATGGGTTGCGGCTTATTTCGGCGTAGCCCGCGCGGGCGCGATAAGTACGCCCGTTCTGCCCGATTTTTCGGAAGAGCAAATAGCGAACATAGCCAACAACGCGAAAATCTCCGCGATATGCGTAAGCGCTAAACTCCTCTCAAAAACGACAACGCTGATACAAGAAATGGACGCGTCCGCGTCCGTTCCAATCGTTCACCTCGACAGTATAGCAAACGAAAACGACCAAGTAAACGAGGAAACCATCCGTGTAACTCTCAATGGAGTCGTCAAGACTCTGCTCCTGCCGCGAAACACAGGCGTCCTGACAGATGTGGATACCAACGAAGACGACGTTGCGTCAATCATCTATACCTCCGGTACCCTAGGCGCAAGCAAGGCGGTCATGCTTTCGCATAAGAACCTCGTGTGGACAGCCCGCGCTTCCCATGCGCTGATGAAAGTTTACCCGCGAGACCGCCTCGTTTCGGTCATACCGCTCGCCCATACCTACGAATGTACGCTGGGCTTACTCGCGGTACTTATGAGCGGCGCGTCTATCGTGTACCTTGACCGCCCCCCGTCCCCGTCCGCGCTGCTCTCCGCGATACAAGCGCTCCGCCCTACGATAATAATAGCCGTGCCGCTCTTCATCGAGAAAATCTACCGCTCTCAAATAGCGCCCCGTCTGCGAAAAAGCCTCCTTTACCAATGCCCTCTGACCCGCCCACTGGCTGTCAAGATAGCGGGCCGCCGACTACTCGGCGTATTCGGCGGCGCCCTGCGTTTCTTCGGCGTCGGCGGCGCGCCCCTGTCCGAAGAAACCGAGACCTTCCTTTTCAAAGCCCAGTTCCCCTATTCGCCAGGCTACGGACTCACAGAAACGTCTCCGCTCGTAGCCGGTACCGCGCCTTACAAGTTCCCCGTCCGCTCCGTGGGCTCGATTCTCAAAGACGTGGAAGTCCGCATCGTGAGAGACGGAGCGGACTCAATCGGTGAAATCCAAGTGCGCGGTCCCAATGTAATGCTTGGCTATTACAAAGACCCGGACAGAACGCAAGAGGCGTTCACTGCCGACGGCTGGCTCAAGACCGGCGACCTAGGTTCCCTGGACAAGAAAAACCACCTTTTCATACACGGCAGACTCAAAGCCATGATTCTAGGACCGTCAGGCGAGAATATTTACCCCGAAGAAATAGAAAGCCTACTCTATGCGTCGGACCTTGTGGAGGACGCGCTTGTGCGTTCAGGCGGTCGAGGAGAAATCGTGGCGATGATACAACTAAACAAGAAGGCGCAAACCGCTATCGCCGCGTTAAGCGACAGCATTGAGGAATTGAGAAACGCGGTCAACAAACGACTCGCCTCTTTTTCCCGCATCAATCGCATAGAAATCCGTAGCGATCCTTTTGAAAAAACGCCCACCGCTAAGATAAAGCGTTTTTTATATCTGTGAATAAGGAAATGGACTTTCAATATTTCGCGGCTCATAACGCATAGCGCAGGCAATTCATAAAATTCTCAGAAAAGAGTTTTTTGTTAGGAAAAACTCCCGTTCCATGTCCGCATAGCGGATGTTCGCCTGTATATCGCATCCTTTGCTTTCAAGAGTAAGGGACGCGAGCCTCCCATTCCGCCACATAATATCGGCGGAGAGATTGCCTTTGAGACGGACGCCTTTGAGAAAACCGTTAGTCCAACTTTCGGGCAGAGCAGGCAGAACGTCAACGACGACAAAAGGCTTACCGTCAGGTTGAAACCGCAGACGGCTTTGAACAAGCATAAGGACTAGACCCGCCATAGCGCCGAAGTTGCCGTCTATCTGAAAAGGCGGCCCGATGTTGAAGAGGTTCGGAAAGGTTGACGTGTTGAATAGGCGGTACAGGCAACTCAAGGCTTGCTCTCCATTGTGGAGCCGCGCAAAGAGGCATATTGCCCATGCGAGGGACCAGCCTGTACCGCCGCCGCGATTCGCGAGCCGTTTTTCGAGGCTCTTGCGGGCAGCGGAGGCCAGAGTGGGCGTCTCGTCTATCGTGACGGCGTCGCCTGGAAAAAGCGCCCATAGATGCGAAAAATGCCGATGACCCGGTTCAACCTCCTCGAAATATTCGTTCCATTCTGCGATACGGCCGTTAGGATCGGTCCGCGGTTCCATAAGACGCGGGAGAATAGAGCGAAAAGCCGCGATGTTTTCGTTTTCAATACCGGTAAGCTCCGCGGCGCGGATCGTAACGCTGAAGAGACGGCGCAGAATCTGATTGTCCATGGCGCATCCGTCGCAAAGACTGCAAGCTTCATGCGTCGAGTCCTCAGAGAAACGGTAGCTGTTCTCCGGTGAAACCGAGGGATTTACAACGAGAAACCGTCCGTCATTCTCGCTTTCTTCAAGAAAATCGGTGAAAAACAGGCACGTATCGCGCAAAAGGTAGAAATATTTTTCAAGAAAAACCCTGTCCAGCGTGTATTCATAATGCTCCCAAATGTGGAGAACAAGCCACGCCGCGCCGAGCAAGCCGTAGGAGCCTGGGAGCCAGCAATCCCGCGGAGCGGCGTCCCCCCACAAGTCCATGTTGTGGTGCGCGATAAAGCCCCGGCAGTCGTACATGACTTCCGCGGTACGTTTGCCATGAGGGTAAGCGCGTTCAAGCAGGTCAAAGAGCGGTTCCTCGGTCTCAGCGAGGTTGCACATACACGCGCCCCAGTAGTTCATCTGCGTGTTGACGTTTATCGTGTAAGCCGAACCCCAGGGCGGGTCTATATGCCTGTTCCAAACGCCCTGAAGATTCGCGGGCAGGGTTCCGGGACGACTCGCCGAAACGAGAAGGTACCGACAGAAATTGAAATATCTTTCTGTGAATTTCTCTTTTTCCGCGTCAAGGGAAAATTCCATTCTATTGAAGAAACGCCGATAATCCTCGACGTGTTCCTCCAGAAGTTGTTTCCACGGAGCGACAGACTGACGATTCAGGTTGGCAAGGCAGACCGCCTCGTAGTTCGCTTCTCGAAAGCTAGCGCGCGCGTCAATAAAAAGAATCGCTTCGTCCGCGCCTTCCACGGTGAGGAACCCGCCCCTGCTTCGCGTCTTGCCGCCTTTGACGAGGGCTTTCATCGCAACGCAGAATGGGAGTCCTTCGGCGCGGAGAAGTCCGACGGTATCGTTAGCGATGCTTTTGACGCGGTCCGCGTAGATACCTCGACTCAAATGGGCGCGAAAGGAAAGCATACCGGGAGTGGACGCGGTACAGCGCAGGGCAATGAGTCCCGCGGGAGCGGACGCGAAACATTCGCGGGTGAAGACTGTCCCTTTCCATTCAAAAGAAACGATATGCAGGGCGCGTGAAATGTCCAACGTCCGTTGGTAATTACAGACGTCTTCTATAAGGGGTCCGTTTCGCGTTCCCGAGCCCTCATGCCCAAAAAAGCCTTCCGTCGAAAAATCAACCGACAGTTCCCCTGCCGTCTGGTACACGCGCTGTTCTGGCGGAACGCCGCTGAACGCTTCAATGCACAGGTCCTCCGCGGCGCGGATACGTCTTTCTCGAATGAGACTTCGGATAACGGGCAGAGCCTCGCGCGCGGATGGATTGTTACGGTCCCGGTACCCGCCGGACCATATAGAGTCCTCGTTCAGTTGGATCTTCTCACGGTCCGGTATGCCGAATATCATCGCGCCCAATCTGCCGTTCCCCACAGGCAAGGCTTCCTCCCATACGCGGGCAGGCGCGGCAAAAGATATTGTCTTCGTTTCCATATCGCTCCATTGTTTAAGATTGAATGAATCCAGAATCGCGGTTTATTTAATAGGGAATTTCACGCCTAAATACGCCTTATCATTGTCAATCCCAAATGACGCATACCGCAACTGGATTGTATTGAAAGAATAGTTCAAGGGATTTCTCAAATTTTGAAAAAAGTTGTTTTAAGGTCTCTGGTGAACCGCTACGCCTTCAATATTGACGTCTTTGCCGTCTTCGGTCGGGATAATTTTTCCCAGAATTTCAAGGGGTTTTTCGGGATTCACAGCGACAGAAAAGTTGAACCGCGCGGGAATGATACCTTCCAATTTACTACGAGTGTCGTAGCCCACGAGGAAGTCAAAAAGCGTACCGTTCTCTTCCACTACGAGGTTTGTTGCCATGCCCTGCCAAATCACGTAACAATCGCGGTAGAGGAGCGGGTCCTTCACGACGTCGCTGAACGGGATACGGTCTTTGAGGGTGTCGAAGCCCGGCACGTCCATATAGGAGAGTAAGATGGTCGCCTTTGTCTTGATGGAATCCGCCGCGTTTGATTCGAGGATGCGATTGAGGAGAACTTTCGCCTTTTCGTCGTTGTATGTGGTGAAAAGTCCCCGCGCCTTCTCGTAGTCGTTCAGCACCTGCGCCCGTGTAAGGATGTACCGATAAGCGCCTCCCGTTTGCACCGGTTCGCGGCGGTCGCCAAGGTCAAGCACGCTACTGACGAGTCCGTTCCTGTCTGGATTTGCCTGAAACGGCAACCTAAACGGGAGTTTGACAGCTTTTACCGCGACAAGTACGCAGAACACGGTAAAAGCCGCGCCTAACATCCATGCCGTCGCGAGAAGTACGCTCTTCGGCGAGAAGGGAACGGTCGGTATGGGTGGATACAGTTCGGGAAGCCGTCCTGAGTCAATCCATTCGGACATAGTATCTGTCCGCGAGTGCCTTCTGATGACTTTGAGAGCTTTTCTTGCGATTCTGTTTTTTTCGTCAACATCCTGCACTTCGAGGTAGAGGTCAACTGCGCGGTCGGTCTCGCCCCTACGCAGGTAGAGTACGGCGAATCCAAGGAGTACGTTAGGCTCGCGCATCTTGACGTCTCGCGCGGACTTGAAGTAGTCAAGCGCGCCGCCAAAGCTGTTTGAGTAGAGGTGGGCTAGTCCCAAGAGGTAATAGCATCTGAAGGATCGATAGTAGAGAGGGATTTTCGGCTCAAGGAGATGAATCACTTCCCAAAATTTCTTCTGCCTGAGGAGACGTATTGCTTTAGTTAGAACGGGGTCCAGAGGCATTATTCTCTTTCCGCATCCAGTTTGTCCGTGTTTAGCTCGCGGAGGCTTGCTTCCAACGCCGTTATCCGCTTTTGATACGCAATAAGGGCTTGGTCGTAAGTGCGCTCGCGACGTTGATATTCCTCAATCATTTTCAAGGATTCTTCATGAGACTGCTTCAGAATGTCCAATAGTTCAAGTTCTATTTTTTTCTGATTGATAAGCGCAACGCGATAAAAAGCGGCTTCGTATTTGGCGCTCTGCGGATATTTTTGCGTAATGGTAAGGAATATGTCTTGAGCCTTGTCAAAATACCCAAGCGAATAGAGACATTCGCCGGTCCAGTAGAGGGCCGCAGACTTCCGGCCGATGTTGTCCGCAGTGTCGTCCAGTATCCGGTCCGCGTAGTTTTTCAACAGCACGAGCGCATCGTCAAATTGCCCCAGATAGTAGAAACAGCGCCCTTTATGGTAAGGGATTTCCTGTTTTCGAGGATCGTTCCACGACGTCTGCTCCAAATCGTTCAGGTCCTTTATCGCGCCGCCGTAGTCCGAATCCGCAAGCTCCGCAAGCGCCGTCCAGTAGGCGGCTTCGGCTTTTTGCTCCGGCGCGGCGTCTCCGTCCCGCACCTGCCGCAATACTGAAATCGACTCCTTCCACTTACCGCCCGCATAAAGATTAAGTCCCGTTTCGAGAACAGCGGACGCTTGGGAAAACGCCGTTCCTCCACTCGCGATAACGCACAACAGCCATAACGCTTTTTTTCTCATTTATCCTCCTAATTTATTTGCCTTTAGCAATATCTCTAATAATAATAGGAGTTCACCGATTTGTAAAGGGGAAAGTAAACAACCTTCTGAAAGGTGATAATCAACGACTAGCGTTGTTACAAATATTCCGCAAACGCCGTTTATTTTTGTTCCATCAGCTTTGTTCCATCAACGCTCGAACGAGAATTGGTAAGCCGTAGAGCCTGATGAAACCTTTCGCGTCCGCATGGTTGTAAAGCTCGCCTGTGGTGAAACTGGCGATGCTGGCGTTGTAGAGAGAGTAGGGCGATGCCGCGCCCGCGGAAGAGACGCTTCCTTTGTAGAGTTTGACTTTCACGGTTCCAGTCACGGTCTTCTGGGTGGAGTCGACGAAAGCGGAGAGCGCCTCGCGCAGGGGTGTGAACCACAATCCTCCGTAGATTATTTCGCTCATCTTCAACGCAATCTGTTGCTTGAAAGCATAGGTCTGCCTATCAAGGCAGATATGTTCCAGCTCCTGGTGCGCGTAGTAGAGGATAGCGCCGCCGGGGGTTTCGTACACGCCTCGGCTCTTCATACCGACCACGCGATTTTCCACCAAGTCCGCCAAGCCCACGCCGTTGGCCCCGCCGATTTTGTTCAAGGCTTGAATCAGGGAGACGCCGTCCATTTTCTCGCCGTTGACCGATATGGGAACGCCTTTCTCAAAGCCGATTTCCACATATTCGGGCTTATCCGGGGCTTTTTCAGGCGGGACAGTCGTCTTCAGCATAGAATCGAGACGCGGTTCGTTAGACGGGTCTTCCAGCTCTAGCCCTTCGTGGGAGATATGCCACAGGTTGTCGTCTCTGCTATAGGAATCAGCGCGCTTCATAGGCACGGGTAGTCCGCGTTTTTCTAGATATTCTATTTCCTCCTCGCGGCTTTTGAGATCCCACACGCGCCATGGGGCGATGATTTCCATGTCTGGCGCGAAAGCCATGATACCCAGGTCAAAACGCACTTGGTCGTTGCCCTTGCCTGTCGCTCCGTGAGCGATAGCGGACGCTCCTTCTTTGCGCGCGTATTGAACCAGCGTCTTGGCGATGAGCGGACGCGCGGTAGATGTGCCGAGCAGGTACTTGTCCTCATACACGGCGTTGGCTTTGAGCGCGGGCCATATATAATCCTCGACGTATTCTTTCTTCACATCGACGATGTAACAAGAAGCCGCGCCTGTATCAAGGGCGCGGCGCCTGACTAGTTCCCAGTCAGCCTCTTGTCCCACGTCAATGCAAACCGCAACGACTTCGCAGTCGTAATTTTCTTTGAGCCACGGGATTATTACTGTGGTGTCAAGCCCGCCTGAATAGGCGAGTACAATCTTTTTCTTACTCATAAACGCTCCTAAAATTGGCGGCTGTTTTAGTTTCACAGCCGCTGAAATAATATATAAGAAATATCGTGAGATTTCAACCGTCTAAAGATGCGCCTTTTTCCCATTCGTAGATGAACCGAAGCGCGTATTGCTGAATACCGCCGAAATAGGCGTCTATGAAGGAGGCGAGCGTCTTTCCCACGTAACGGTAATGCCAGCTCTCCCACCGATAGCCGGTAACGCTCTCGTATCCATCAGGGAAGGACAGGGACCATCCGAACCTACCCGCGTTAGCGAGTAGCCACTCGCTGGCTTTCGTTTGAGCGAAGGAGTCGTCTATGGAACCAAAATCCACGACGAGTCCTGTTTGGTGCTGACTGTACCCCGGTCGAGCGGATTCGCGGTCCGCGGCTTCCTGTCCCATTTCTCTGACGTTGCGGTTATAGACAATGACTTGATAGTCGTAGGAACGGTACGTCGAGGAGACGAGCAGAGTAACGCCGTCCGCCCGAGCCGCGGCCGCCATTTCTTCAAGGCTGTCAGCCGCCTCTTTTCGGAGCCGTAAATCGCTCCTATTGATTTGATACGCGCCGCCGTTAAGGGGGACAAGGTCGTCTGGCTCGTATCCTTCCGGCAAAGGGCGCTCTTTATCTACCAGAAAATAGAGAAACGGATCTCCCGCGGTCGCAGACGCAAGCGCGTCGGAAAAAGCGGAATCTTTCTGCGCTGATTTCATGATATTCTCGGCGGCGTCTTGCGAAATCTCCGCTTGCGTCAAGACGGCGTTCAAATTTTCTTCCTTATGCGCCGAATCTATCGGAGCGAGTAGTTCTGGAGTCTCAACCGCGCTTGGAGAGGCGTCCGCCCATTGCGACTGCGGAACTTGTTCTCTTCTTGAGCAGGAAGCAAATGCCAGAAAAACAAAGAAAAGCGCAATTATCTCCTGACGTATAAGGGACCATTGTTTTTTATTTGCGGATTTTCCTTTAGCATAGGACCTAAATATTCTCAAAGGGTCTGACTGTTTGAGAGCGTCTATTAAATCAATATAGCCGTAATTACTCATTTTGTATTATTATACCAGACTCTTTCGTTATATGCAATACATTTTTGAGGCGTTTGGAGAAATTGACGCTAGTATATCACATAGCTCGTAGGCATAGTTTCTGAGGGAACGGCAATCATGCGCGGCGTATCCGCGCAAAGGTTACGCAAGATTCTGTTCCGTCAAGTTCCTGATGAACGCTTCGTTTGAAACGTCGTCCAATACCTCCGCCTCTTCGGTAAACCCTTGCTTTCGGTGTTCCTGTAGTTCTCCCTCTTTCACTTTGTCCAATACCTCGCGCTCGCGTTCCGCCTCAAGGTAGACTTTGCGCGCGGCTTCCACTTTAAGTTCAGCCCGCGCCGCGTCCTCAAGCAGTTTCTCCTTAACCCAGTCAAGCCTCTGCGTATATAAGTCAAATACCCGCATCTCGGAAACCGAATACCCAAGGCTGAAACGCTCCGCGGCGGAACGTTTCTTCTCTTCAGCTACATCCGCTATGTTTTTCTCGATGCGGTTCAGGTCCCCGACTTCCTTTCCCAAGGCGATTTCCGCCTCCTGTTCTCGGTATTTCCTGAGCAAAAGGACGCTCTCAAGGTCAAAGGCGAATCTCTTCATTCTCTCCCCGCAACGAAAGCTTCCCCTAAAGCTTGAGAAAACTCGCTCAAGCCGGCCCGCGTAATAGAGGAGGGGAGAGGAATGGTCCTGTTAAAAACGCCTGTTCCTTTGCCTTTGTCAAATAGTAAACAGTGCGCCGCTTGGCCGGATAGAGAAATGACGAGGGAGTACCGTGCGTCGTACCGCTCGTCCTGTGGCGCAAACCCTGTTTTCTCAACGGCTTTGCTTATCCTTTTCACGCTTCTTTTGTCGGCGGCGACGGAAAGAGCAATGGGCAATCGGACGCCGTTCCGCCTCAACGCGCCGGGATTCAAGGCGAAAAGCCGTTCCGCCGCGTCCAAGTCGTCGGTCTTGGCAAGTTCCAGATACACGTCCGCAAGCATATCCCGCTCCCATACCGCGTCGAAAGACGCTATCGCCTCGTTCAACGTCTCCGTCGCGGTCCGCTTTTCTTCGGCGCGCCCTGTCTTCAGCGCGAGGGACGCCTTTTCGTACGCGTAGAAGGGCGCGGCTTTCGGAATGAGGGGGAGTTCCCGTTTCTCGGCGGCGTTTACATAGTCCAACGCCCTATGCGGATACGCGTCAAAGACGTTTTTATAGAGATAAAGCGCGTCCGGCTCCGTCTCGGAGAGATTCTTCTCCCGTTGCGCGTTTGCAGAGACAAGCGCGTATTTCTTAAACAGAAGACGGTTTACCTCTCCTTTAAACAAAAAGGATATTCGCCGCGCGACACCCTTAATTTGGGCGGCGACCGACGCGTACATTACGAACCGCTCGGTTTCCGCAAGTCCTAAATAAGTTTTATAGAGGATTTCGTGGACGCTCATCTTATACGCCGCGACGTCCATTCCGTAATTCCGTAGCCACGAATGGTCCGCCGCGTTGAGGCAATCTTCCGCGTAGGCGCGGGCTTCCTCTAAACGCCCCGCGATTTGAAAGCTCTCCGCAAGGTTGAGTTTGGCAAGCGGAGACGTGTCGAACTCAAAGGCGTTCTGATAGTCCATAACGCCAGCCTTAAAGTCGAGTCTCCGCAGAAAAAGCTCTCCGCGGGCGAGCCGCCCCGAGGGTCGGTCAAAAGACGCGAGAGACGCCTCGGTCTCCTTGAACGCGTCCGCGTAATGGTAAAAACGACTCTCTAAAATAGACCAGTTGTAGTGGACGACCGCGGCGAAGAGCGTATCTCCGTTACGTTCCGCGCCCCTAGCTGCGGAATCGTAATGCGCCTTCGAGTCTTCGTACCGAAGCATATCGGAATATATGGTCGCCAGAGTCATGGCGAAACTGATGTCGTCTCTCCCAAACCGCTCCATAGCGTCTTCCAAGAGCGCGGCTCCTTCTTTCAAGCGGTGCAGTTTGAAGTACATCCAGCCCAAATCCGTAATCGCCGCTTTGTTCACCGGGTCTATGGCAAGGAGGGTTTCGAGGTATCTGGCGGATTCCGCATCCCTATTCAGATAGCCCGCCGTCTGAGAGAGCTTGTACAGCGCGGAGGGGTCAAACGGGGCGATGGTTTCAGCTTTCCGATAATGCTCCATCGCAAGCGAATAGAGTTCTCTACCAAAGTAGAGGTCTCCGAGCGTCAGCGGGAAACGGATATCTTCCGGGAAAAGGGTTTCGCCCTGCATATAAAGCTCGACGGCTCTCTCCCAATTTTCCGCGTATTCGGCTTTCCACGCTTGCTCTAACAAGTCCGCGGGCGACTCAGTAACCGTTTGCGCCTGAACCTCCGCGCTAAAAAACGCTATGACGGCGCATAGTAACGGAAGAAGTTTGGTTTTTTGGAGAGGATTGAGCGCCATTTCCGTACCTCACGCGGACGGCGTCTGTTTTTCGGACGCTTGAGCCGTTCTCTCGTGTAATTCTTTGATAGTCTGCTTGAAGATGGCGTCCGCGTCTAAGAGTTCATCTACGCCGAATTGCGGAATGACGCCCGCGCCGTCCTTACTGCGGAAAAGCGTCTCTGAAGGCGGATCATATGCCCAACTATCTTCATTGTTCTCAAAGAAATCCAAAACTGTGGTTACCGCAAAGGTGAACAGGACAAGCGATGCGTTGTTTCTCTTCTTGGCGCCGAGCAGAATGTCGAGTCTCTTAGAAACCGGATTGGTTATTTGGAACGTATAGGGAGCCCACGGGTTCTCGATGCCGTTACATAGAACTTTGGCTTCGGCGCCCCCTTTTCGTAAGGCTTTCTCTATTTCGTTCACAAATAATGCAAGTCCTCTGCGGAGTTTCTTGACCTCCCTGAATATGGGCGTTATGCCTTTTTTTTGGAACGCAGACGCGGTTAGAGCTGAAGTAGCCGTGTATTCGTAATGCGGGAAGAAATACAACCGCTTGGCGAGGTTCATTTCGTCAATTAGACGGACTGCAAAAGTCGATGTGCGCGCCTCCGTCGAGCCGATTAAAAGTTCGCAATACTCCATAAGTCTCCCCAAATACTCTCTTGATAGACTCTCGGACAAATAGTCGTGCCATTTGTTAACGATGTTAATGATTTGCTCGTCGGCTTTTTCGAAACTACCATCAGAGTTAAGAATTTGGGTGAATTTCACGGCGCGCAATCCGAAGAACAACTCTTCTAAAATGCGGACGAAAACGCAGAACAACAGCATAGGGTCCGTGGGCGCGATGAGTTCATAGCCCTTCTTCATTTCCAGCGGCTTGGCGAAATACGGGTACAAGTCGGGGTAAGATTCAAGTTTGTCCCAGCCTGCTTTGGGGAATATGCTCTCAAGAGAGTGGAGTCCCTTTTCAACGAGGACCTTCTCCGCTTCAAACGCCGCTTGTCGCGCCTTTTTCGCCTCTATTTCTTCGGGCGACTCTTTTTTATCCTCTTCAATCTGGACGGAACCAGGTTTGCCGTCTCGTTTCATATTCATGGACGCGCTAGACGGATCGATAATTTCCGCTTCCGTTACGCCCACGAAGGCCATGATTTTATCCCTCTTCTTCGAGAAGAATTCTTCGTAAGTGAGGCATCTGTCGGACAGGAATTTCATGAGGAGCGGGTACATGAGGTATTGGATGTCGCGGCGCACACCTATGAAAGTGGCGAGCGCAGACTTGATAGATTCCTGATATGTAACGGCTTTATTGGGGTTTTCAATATAAAGGTACTTATACAAGATGTTATAGGAGGCTTTGATTTGTATCTCCGGCGTGAGTCTTCCCAAAATGAGGATGGGTTTGTAGACGGCTTTGAGTAGTTCCCTGCAATCGCGGAGAGTCACTCTTCGTGGATGCGCCTGCATACGGGCTAAATCGGTGGAAATGCGCTCAATATTCCATCGTCTGACGACGTCAAGTACGCAATATGTGAAATAAGATCCTTTCTTCAACTGCTCGGTACGCTTTATGTTGCTTTTGGGGAACAAGAGGCGGGTTGAAGTCACTAAAGCCTCTATTTTTTTATAATATTCGTCCATTCTCTTGTTGATGAACATAGGGCTGATGTAATCCACCGGGGGCTCCGCAAAGGAGAGAATGGACGCGGCTAGTTGAAAGAAGGTCTTTATATCGAATTCTTCCTGATAGGCGAGCTTGTCCATTTTCACCCGCTCGCCGTAGCTCTGGACGACGGGTAAGTTAAACGCCGCGCTATTGGACAAGGCGCCCGCTTTCTCGTCGGACGCCGTTTCTATGCGGCGTTTGGGAGCCGTTTTAGCGGCGCTTGACTTCGCGGCGCCCGCGTCCTGATTGGGATTCTTCTCAACGCCCACTTCGCCGCCCAAAATTTTCGCCATACGTTTAGCTTCTTCGCTATTAACAACGCCGAGCCTGTTTCTTACCTTATCCAACTCGCCTTGTTCATATATCGCCTTTGCCATATTTTCTCCTTATTATACTCTTAAATACAATTTTTCGCCTAATCCCCACAGATTGTGAACAGGCGCCTGTCCGCCGTCGGCCGTTATTAACATTCCATTGTAATAACCAAGCATAATGTTGTACTCGACATTGGTAAAAAACAAGTTGAGCCCATTGCGGACCGGCTCTTTCGGCGTGAAGACCAAATCAACCATACCTTCCATATCTTGAACGACCCAGTCGGCTCCAAGACCATTGGGCTGGGTGATACGTACCGGCGGCAGATATGTTAGGCGACCTTCCTTCCAGAGTCCGTTCTCGTTGTTCTTGAAGGTTTCCTTCGCCTGATTTTCCCCGATACTGAAACCGAATGGGGCGTCTTTATGGAAACCAACGCCGCTGCACCACGTCGTCCGCATCCTGTAAGGGTAATAGCCCTTGCTGTCGCAGAAAACGCCGACCGTTCTCGCGCTGTTGAAAGATATGTGCCTTCCCCCAAAGACCATATCGCCTCTAACAGGACAGAGCGCCTTGTAAGCGTACATACTTCTTTCTTCCGAAAACAGTAAATTCACCGCCATAGGTTCGCGTTTCTCTTCGTTAGCCTCGTATTCCAAATGCGCGGTAAAAGACGGCCGCCCCCGAGTCGCCTCGATGTCCAAATCAATTTTTATGGTATCCGCATCCAACCAGTCGTGTATGCGAAAGAAAAAACCGTAAGAACGACTGTCGACGGAAGCGTTGGAGAGGCTCTGGGGGAACCTCCACCCGCTGAACGGCAGAATCTTGCTAAAGCAGAGCTTTTCCCTGCTTCCCTTGTCAAAAAGGCACACCTGCGCCCAACGATAGCATTTGACGTTGCTCAACAGAGCGGTGAGGCAGAATCGGTCGTCTTGAACGATGAACGATTGCCATTCTTTGATACGGCTGTCTTTCAATACTTTAGGATACGGTTTCCCAAAAGGACGCCTTATATCAATGAGGTCGATTTTCTCAAATGAATGTTTCCATGTGCCTGCTATGGGTTTCCCTTTCTCAATGGGTTTTGTCCCCGGCGCCTGTATTTCTCTACTATACATTTCTAGTTTATATCAATCGTCCAAAAACCTCTATACCCAATTAGCGTTATAAGCCGCCCGCCGTCGTTTCTTTACTTCTCCCAGTAACGAAAAAATATCCGCAAAACGCTTGGAAGAGCTTTTATTTTTGACGAAAGTCCTCCAACAAGCAGTTCCACTATCGCGCGTATACCCGCGTAGACCCTTTCCGAATACGGCTGCCACCACAGGTTGCGCTTGACCGCGGGCAGGAAATCGTCCACAATTACCTGCGTCTTGAGCATCTCGCGGAAGCCTGCCTCGCCGTGGGTTCTGCCCAGTCCGGAATCGCCGAAGCCGCCCCACGGCGTTTCAGCAAGCCCGTGGGACATAAGGTGGTCGTTGACCATAACCGCGCCCGCGTTCATTCGCGCGGCAAGCGCCCGCGCGGCTCGCCTATCCCGCGACCAGACCGAGCCGGTCAGCCCGTAGGCGGACGAATTGGCGATGCGAAGCGCCTCCTCGTCGTCGTCCACCGGTATGACGGCGAGCGCCGGTCCAAAGATTTCCTCCCGCATAATCGGCGTATCGTCCGTTACGTCCGTCAGTACCACCGCGGGCAGAAAGTTACCCTCTTCGGTTGATTGGCTCTTCGCCGCTATTTTCGCCCCTTTCGCAAGGCAGGCGTCGATTTGCCCTTGAACCGCTTGCTTCTGCTTGAGCGTGGTCATTGGTCCCATATCAACGCCCTCGCGCAGGTTTTCCGTTAAGCAACGCAGTTTTTCCAAGAGCGGGGCGAACACGGCGCGGTGAACCAGTACCCGCTGAACCCCGCCGCAGGACTGCCCCGCGTTGGAAAAGCCCGCCCATATAATACCGGCGGCCGCGCGGTCGAGTTCCGCGTCGGCTCGCACAATAGCCGCGTCCGCGCCGCCGAGTTCCAACACCAGGGGCAAGAGGCGGGGCGCGGCAAGCGCCATTAGTTCCCTGCCGGTCGCGGTGGAACCGGTGAAGAACAGCTTGTCAACGCCGCCCGCGATAAACGCGGGACCCGCTTCCTTGCCGGGCGCTTCCACATAGGCGAAAAGCCCGTCCGGCAAGCCCGCCTCCGCGAAAATCCGCGCTATGGTCCTGCCGACGTTGGGCGTTACGGACGCGGTCTTGAAAACGACGGCGTTTCCCGCGAGGAGCGCCATAACTATTTCGGCAAACGGTATGGCGAACGGGTAGTTCCACGGCGAAATGATACCCACCACGCCGTAAGGCTTGAATACCAGCCTGCTCGTCTTGTTGAACATCAGGAGGCTCCGCCCCCCTATGCCCCTTGATCGCGCGAATTTCTTCCCGTTTTTGATGTAAAAGCCTATCGCCAAAATAGCGGGCAAAACCTCAGTCGCAAGCGCGTCGAGCGCGAGTTTGCCGTTGTCTTCGCGTATCACGCGGGTTATTTCGTCGACGGAGCGCCCGAGAAACCGCGCCGCTTTTTTGAGCCTTTTCGCCTTTTCAGCGTAAGGCGTCTTTTCCCATTGTTTTTGCGCCGCCCGCGCTTTTGCGATAATTTCCGATACCATAGTTTTCTCCTTTTCTCCCTTTTTTCTCTATCGTCCTTTGAACTCGTCCATCGCCTGATTCACGCCGAAGAAGTCAGCCATCGCGTCTAAAACGGCGGTGGGGAAGAGGCGCAAAAAAAAGACGCTATAGACGAACCGCGGCATGACGAGTCGCTGACGGTTGTTAAGCACGGCTTTGACGATAGCTTCCGCCGCGTATTCGCTTTTCAGAATGGGCAAAAAGAAGGGAAATTTCGTTTTCACCCTGTTGAACATACCCGTATCTATGAAGAAGGGGCAGACGATAGTCGTCCTGACCGCGCTTTTCTTTTGGCGAAGTTCCATACGGACAACCTCGTGCAACCCGAACGCGCCGAATTTGCTCGCCGAATAATCGGCAAGCCCTTTGACCCCGATGATTCCCGCGGCGGACGCGACGGTAACGATATGTCCCGCGTTTCGCTCCAACATAGAGGGCAGAAAAGCCTTGAGCGTCCAAAACAGGGACAACGTGTTGACGTTTAGGCTCCTGACGATTTTCTCGTCCGGCGTCTCAAGCAACGTCTTACCAGACACGACGCCAGCGTTGTTTATCAACACGTCGACCGCGCCGACTTCGACTCTAACCTCCTCCGCAAGTTTGTAAACCATATCTCTATCGGTAACGTCGCAGACAAACGTCTTTATAAAAAGCGATTTTTGTTCGGCTTCGTCCATCAGGCGCTTGAGCGCGGAAGAGTCTATGTCCCATGCGACCACCTTTGCCCCGCGTTTGGCGAAATCCATCGCCATGAGCTTGCCTATACCGCTTGCCGCGCCTGTTATCAAGATTATTTTGTCTTTTATATGCCTCATAGTTCTATATTACTATATTTTTCTTATTATGGCAATAAAGAAACCATTGAGTGGATTATCAGCGATTGAAGATTTTACTGATGTTTATTCCGGCTAATACCAATAGTATACATACGGCGTTGTTTAAAACGACGTTCAAGAGGGCTTGTTTGAGATTTCCGCTTGAAAAAAGGCGCGCAGTGTCCAGAGAATAGGTTGAGAACGTGGTCCAGCCGCCCAGAAAACCTGTTATGACGAACAGGCGCGTTTTTGCGCCCGCCGCATACGCCTCAAATAGCCCGAAGAAGAAGCCGATGAGCAACGCGCCTACGGCGTTTACCACCAGCGTTCCGATAGGGAAGCCGTCAAGTTCGGCGGAGAACGTCTTGTCTAGTGTCCGCGATACGGCGTAACGACCGAGAGCGCCTAATCCGCCGCCGATTACAACGAGGAGGTAGCTCATACGCTTCCTATTTTAGCGACCGCCTCAACGATGGCGATATGTTCCTCTTTATGGATACGGTCGGCGAGGGTTGACGGCGTGTCGCCGGGGAGGATGGGGACGCGGCGTTGGAGGACGACGGGACCGGTATCGGTTCCCGCGTCCACGAAGTGTACCGTGCATCCGGACTCGGTCTCGCCCGCGGCGAGCGCGGCCGCGTGAACCCTATTCCCGAACATACCCTCGCCCCCGAATTTTGGAAGGAGGCTGGGGTGGATGTTTATCATTCTACCCGCGAAAACGTTTATCAAATCGCCGCTCAAGATTGACAGGAAGCCCGCGTAAACAATCAGGTCAGCGTCCATATCGCGGGCGCGGCGGAGGATGCGGTTGGAAAGGTCGAGACGGCGTTCCGCTTTGGGCAGGCTTGGGTCCGGCGCTTCCACAAACGCGGGAATGCCGGCGCGGACCGCGCGTTTCAAGGCGAAAGCGTCCGCCTTATCAGAAATAACGGCCGTTATCCTGCCGCTTCCAAGCGCGTTCCGCCGCTCCGCGTCAATCAGGGCTTGCAGATTCGAGCCGTTCCCCGAAACGAGAACTAGTATCTTCATTACATATCACCTGGTCCGTCGTTCCTCAGACGATTGGCAGTCGATGCACATGAGCGCGTAGGGAATGGCTTCGAGTCTGGTCTGAGATATGCGTTTACCGCATCGTACGCACAGTCCATATTTACCTTGCTGTATGCGGGTAAGAGCCGAATCGATGAGGCGCAGACGCTTCATGTCTTGAACCCCGATGGACTCTATCATCTTACGGTCTATGTCGTCCGACGCGCTGTCAACCAAATCTTTGGCGTCAAGACCCTCCACGAGAGCTTTGAAATATGCGCTACTCGCGGTTAAATTTGAGACAAGCTCAGTTTTGCTGTCCGCAAGCTTTTTTTTCATCACTTCTATAAAATCTTCTTCCATAAAAAACGAAAATTCTCCTCTGGAAATATATAAAGTGTAATAATAACACACAAGTTTTTGAAAAGCAACAAATTTCTCTTTTCTTTATCGCGGAAAACGCGATTTCGTCTCTCAAGCGTCGGCGTTTTTAGATTCGTATGAATTTTAGAATTCCCTGTGATTTTTAAATTTTTAAAAAAGATATTGACAATCAATCGTATATCGCGTGGAATCCGAAGGTGTTGGACCTTATGCGGATTCTGATAAGCTTTTGGAATCAAGGGAGCGAGAGCCGAGCGATACCCTACGGGTACAATGGAGCGGTGTTTTGCTACGTCGCGGCGGACGCGGCGGTTACGGACTACGAGCTGCTCGTTGAAGAGCGCGCTGCTGACGCATTTGCCGTGGACCTTGGTTCTGTCGCCTGAAGTGGAAGGGAAGGCGCTTTCTGGGGCGATGATGCGCAGAACGAGAAGGGAGAGAAGGGCCCGTGGAACGAGATACAATCCATCGTGGCGCCTTAAGAGCCGGATAGGGAAGCCTTACCCGCATGGAGCGGGAGGGGGGTGAGCCGCGTAGCGGTTCGTATAAGCTATGGAACGTCGTCGCGACTGGTTCTGGTACATGACGGCGGTAGAACTGATAATAACTATATTTATATTGAGCCTCGCCAGTTTGAGACGTATGACGACCAGACTTATAAGCGTATAGATAAAACTAGAAAATATAAAATCTATATTGGAGTTTATCAGCTCTCATCAACTAGCTATTGGACGCCGTTTATTGAATTGTCTCCCGCATAGTATCCCTTGGTCCAAAATTCTCCTGATTTATTTATACAAGAAATCAATAACAGCATAAAAAGAAAATTTAAAATATATTTTTCATTGCATTCCTCATTAATTTTCCAAATGATTATTTTATAAAGACATTTATTTTTTGTCAATTAGCGGCGGAGCCGCTTGGCATAAATTTTACAAATTTTAGCCCTCATTTCGCAAAACGTTCCGGCTGTTTACGACATTTGGGCGGCGCTATAAAGAAACCCGTAGGGTTTGCCCAAATGTGGGTGAAGCTGGCGTGGGAATGAGCGTAGCGAATGACCTAGCCAGCCTCACCCCGAGCCGCCTACTGGCGGCGAAGCATATACAGACCTGTTATGCGCCGTTTTGCCCTTTTAGAATAATTCTGTTTGCATTAAATTATCTTTATGTATTATTTGATTATACAAACAATTTTCATCTGCTATTTTTTTAAGATCAACCGAATTTAGAATTTCAGTTGTAATAGGCCGTTTTGAATCCCAAAATATTATTGATTCAAGAAATAACTTCGTTTTCTCGTCCGTTAAAAGAGAAAATATTATATGCGCCTCAGATTCATTTTTACATGAAATAAAATTGCACGTATCATCAACCATTACAGGTTTCCCATCCATTGGATATACCAGTTCAAAATTTATTTTTTTATACAAACCAGAAATAGCTATCTTGAAAGGATAAAAACTATAATCGCCTATTGAAAATATTGAAAAATCTGGTTTGTTTTTATATATACTGCTTTTCCTCTTTATAAAATCATTTGCATGATCATTGAGATATTGCCATGTCTTAGGATATTTGAATTGTATATATTTGGTTTCTTCACCAATTTTATTTTGCGTTACAAGAACTTTTTTTCTTGCATTGATTGTTCCATTTGCAATATCTGAACTTTTTAATAACGGATACAACAAATCATTCTCTATATCAACAGTTTCTCCGTATCCGTTAATAAGAGAAGAATCAATAATGTCAAATTCCATTACTTTAGAACAATCATGTTTAATACCATTTCTCCAAATATAATCGCTCTTACCAAGATAATTATGGGATCTAAATGTATCCATATTTACAATCATTGTATTTTGATAGATCCCAATGGCGCTTTTATAGTTTCTTTTTTCAATAGAATCAAAAACCTTGCATTCAACGACTGCTCTCTTTTTTGTGGCGTCAATAACAAAGTAACAGGCATCAACGGCGGCATT
>JAIRKH010000072.1 GCA_031260245.1 Treponema sp.
AGACTTCCGAACATCCATTCCACGGCTCGTTCTACTAACCCAGCCTTCACGGGGTTCTCCATTATGTAGTCTCGCGTCTGCAAAAAGTCCGTCGTCCCGCTGATTATTCGCGAATAGAAGCGTTCGCCCCATACATGCCCCTTCCGCCCGTGCGCCTTGTTCCACGCCTTGGCGAAATTGCATTTTATCCACTGCATTATCTCCGATAGATTAGCGTCCTTGCCAGGCTTTATCAAGAAATGGATATGATTTCCCATGATACAGAAATCCCACAACTGGAAATGGAACTTCCGCTTGGCTTTCTCGACGAAAAAAAGGAATAACGTCTTGAATAGAGGATCAAGCAGGTACATATCGCCGTGGTCTATCGCCGACGTAACATGGTACGTCGCTCCGTAGACGAGTATTCGTAAACTTCTCATGTCTATTATAAGGGGTTGTTATGAGAATTACTTTGGTGTCAGACGCTTTTTCAGTGTCTGACACCGCGAAAATGGACTACGCGAATGTCTCTGTTCTCGTAGCAGGTCGTGTTATGGCGCTTGTTTCATAGAATTTATCCAGTTTTTTACAGTTCCAACTTATTCAAGAGGAATTTCTTGAATTTTAGGGCGTCTTCAAATTCGGGCATGATAGAGAGAGCGGCTTCGCAGTCCGAGAGAGCTTGAATTTTGTCGCCGTTGTGGTAATTGGCGTGGGAGCGGCGGTAAAGGCAAAAAGGCTGGTAAGGATTGATGATAAGCGACAATGTAAAGTCGTCCATCGCTTCCATCCATTGACGTAAGACTAGTCTTACGAGTCCCCGGTAATACGCGGCTTTGTAAGCTTTCGCGTCGAATTCGAGGGCGCTGTCAAAATCGAGAATAGCCTCTTCGTAGTGAGAGCGCGCGAAATTAGCCATACCGCGGTGCACATAAATAATGGATATGACGTCTTTTTTCGGATTCATGGACAGAATCCGCGTATAGAGAGCTATAGCTGTATCAAAATCGTTTCTATTATGCGCGTAGAGCGCGTTGAGCAGTAATTCGTCTATAGTCGCCGCGCCTTTGCTATGCTCCCAGACAGTCAACTCCTTTATTGCGTTTTGCATTTCGACGTCGCTGTAAAGAAAAGTATCGACATTTTCTTCAAGCTTGTTGAAGAAACTCTCTCGGCGTTTTCCGGATTCCGCATGGAGGTCGAGCTGGTGGTTTCTGATTTCTTGAAAGATGGCGTCGGCAAGAGACAGACTGGCGTTGATAGCCGCGAGTTTGCGCTTCATAGGCTCGTCAAATGGGGTAAATTCCGCCTTGTAGACGAGTTCGTGTTCCACCTCCGCCCACGCGTCCTGCAAAATGGTGCGAATCTGAATTTCCGCCGCCGAACACTCGGACGCGCCTCTATCTTGGATAATGTCCTCCGGTATGATAATTAAAAGATGAATAGACTCATAGCCAAATTCTTTGTAAGAGTAATTTGAACCTTTTTTTTCTGTGTCAACCACGTTGAAGTTTTGGATGATGAGAGACTGAACTTTCGCAAGGTCTTCTATGAAGGGACAAATAACCCGTATGCCGATAACATCGGTGATGACCGGATTTGTACCTGGCGTTTGCTTCAGCAGTTTGAGGTATTTTTTATAATAACTACAGAAATCTTTGACCCTGCCTTTGACCGTGGGACGCGGGGATAGAGAATCAAATATCGTCTCCAAACGCCGTTCAATGTCTTTACTGGTTAGGAAACGGGTTTCAGCATATCTCTCATAAATGGCTTGTAAATTTTTCTTATCAGGCATTTCAAAATTTGACGTCATTTTAAAATCTACTTGATACGGCGATTCCAGAATGCGAGAACGCCTATGTACTACATAAAAAAACGGCTGTCTAAAACAAAACGCCTATAAGACACGTCTTAGACAACCGTTTTTACCTTAACGGAAAAGAAAGTTATTCCTGATCCGCTTCGCCTGAGGGCGAGAAAGTCTTTTCAGACGCCTGCTTCTTCCCATCCAGAGATTCGTGATACAGCTGGTCGGAAAGTTTGTTCATATTGTCCTTGTTGTTATCAGCTTCGCGGTCCGAGACGATGCTCCAGATGGACTCATCGTCAATGTCTCTCTGTTCGTCAAGGATGGCTTCGTCGTAGATGATTTTCACGTCTTTGAAATAAGTGACGAAGTCGCCGCCAGGTTGACTGGCGTCTCTAAAAATGCGGAATCCGGCGAATTTCAAGAAGGGCAAGGACTGGGGATAGAGAGGCTTTTGATTAAGCGTCCGGTTACGCACGTCCTGGACGTAGCGAGGATTATCCCATCGAAGTTCCCCCCATCCATAGAAATTCAGACTACCCATGTTTATGAGGATTTCTTCTCCCTTGTCGTTGAGGAGGATGACGTAAAGGGTGTAGGGAAAATATTCGCCGTAGACGTTGACCGCAACCGATTTAAGGATGCCGACGTTCTTTACCACCCCGTAGCCGCCTTCAAATTTAGAAGAGGCCTCGCTTCCTTCATCGGGAGGCTCATACGCGGGAATCTCAAACGGCGGTTTTACGGTCGCGTTCGCGTTCCATGAGCCGGTGGGGAAGTGAACGCGAACACCCAGTACTGTCCCATACTTCGCCGAGCTCGCTTCCTTAGTATAGGATAACTTCGCATTACCAACAGAAGCTGAAGAACTTGAAAGCGATACTTTCCAGTTTTCAATAGCAAGAGAGGTTTTCATAACCGCCTTTTGCTCGTCCGTGTAGTTGCTGGCCGCATGGCTTGAAGTGTCGACCGTAGTAGCCGCGTTCTGAGCCGGCACGCCCTTCTGAGGGGTGCTGTTTTCATCGTCCGCCGCGCTATCCGCCGTAAGCAGAGAGAGATCAATCAATACATCTTCTTTTGCAAGAAGAGACCCAACCGCCAATAAAGCAACGATACCAAAAATGAAGATTCGTTTCATTCATTACTCCTTTTATTCAGCATGAATTTGAAAAACCAATTGTCTCAATTATATAACAACTATTTAATTTGTCAATGCCTTTTTGTGTAATTTTCTTGTTTTTTCTTAAAAAAGAAACGGATAGGAATAAGGGTGGATGACGGGGTTTGAACCCGCGACGACCAGATCCACAATCTGGGACTCTACCGCTGAGCTACATCCACCAAGAAAAAAGCCCACCATAAAGATGGGCCGTCAGCCGCTCCCCCGGACGGGCTTGAACCGCCGACCCAGTGGTTAACAGCCACTTGCTCTGCCGACTGAGCTACAGGGGAAAGCGTTATTACTATAACCAATTAAATTTCTTTTGTCAAGCCGTTTTTCAAAAAATTTATGAAAAACAACACGGAAATACGATGCTATTTATCGTTCATAGACGGATCTTCGGTTTGCATAGCGTCCCCCAGTACCGTTCTCGCTAAATTGGTAAAATACTGCACGCCCAGCTCCTTTCCCTGAATCCGCCGCGTATGTTTTTTAGCAAGTTCCTCGGTATATTCGTAGAGGGGGTACACCTTGAAATTTACGCTTCCCGCCTCGTAATGGGTAACGAGAGGGATAATTTTTGCGCTTTCAATGGTTATCGTTCCTTCGAACTTCTTAATTCTCAGGCTCAAAAGCCCGCCGAGCAGAGTAGGGCTGTCCGCTTGGTTAGAGATGAAGTTGCCTAATGAATAGACGCAAAAGGTTTCGTTGCCGTTTTTCCCGGTAAGCGTAACCGTTCCTTCAAGCACATGGGGGTGATGCCCGATGATAACGTCGACTCGACGGTCCGCGAGGAACTGGGCGAGCCTTTTTTGTTCCGCGGTCGGCGTCCGACGGTATTCTTCCCCCCAATGCATGGACACGACGAGGAGGTCGCAATTCGGGCGGAGCGCGTCAATCTCCTTCGCCATAACCTTCTCGTCTATGAGGGATACAAGATAGGGCTTGTCCTTGGGAACGGGAATTCCGTTTGTGCCGTATGTGTAGGACAGGAAGCCCGTCCTTATGTTGTTCTTTTCAATGATAATCTGCTTGTCTCTTTCTTCCTGAGAGCGATGTACGCCTAAAACGGCGATTTTCGGATATTTATCCCAGAAATCCATAGTGGCGAATACGGCTTTCTCGCCCTTGTCCATAATGTGATTGGTCGCCTGATTCACCACATTGAAACCCGCGTTGATGAGCGCAAGTCCCGCCTCCTGCGGCGTATTGAATTGAGGATACCCCGAGTAACCGAAGCTCTTGCCGGCAAGCACGGTTTCTTGGTTGACAAAGGCTATGTCCGCGGCTTGAACAATAGGTTTTATCTCCGTGTAATAAGAATCATAGTTAAAAGAGCCGTCTTTTTGCGGTTTGATCATGGGGTCGTGAAATAGGTTATCCCCGACCGCGACTATGGAGAGGAAGTCCGGCGTAGGCGGCGGAATAACCGGTTGCGGCTCCTCCACCATAGACGCAAGCGCCATAGGCTCTGGGACGGTCGTTGCAGGAACGGGAGTCGGTTCGGCTTTCGCAAGAGTAGCGGGCGCGGACTCTGGGACGGTCGTTGCAGGAACGGGAGTCGGTTCGGTTTTCGCAAGAGTAGCGGGCGCGGACTCTGGGACGGTCGTTGCAGGAACGGGGACAGGTTCGGCTTTCGCAAGAGTAGCGGGCGCGGACTCTGGGACGGTCGTTGCAGGAATGGGAGTCGGTTCGGCTTTCGCAAGAGTAGCGGGCGCGGACTCTGGGACGGTCGTTGCAGGAACGGGAGCCGATTCGGCTTTCGCAAGAGCGGCGGACGCGGGTGGTTTAACGTCGGGTATGGTTGTGACGCAACCAGCAAGAAAACCGAAAAGGCAGATATATGGCGCCAATTTTCTTTTCAATATTTCAACACTCCTCATTGCAGACATTTAATTTCGTAACAACGAACCTAATTTCGATACTTGCCGAATCGCGCCAAAAAACCGCTCTATATCAATTTATATTCCTTTGCCGCCGCGGTAAGGGCGTTGTTCCAGTAAGGACGATTAAAGAACGTCCGACGGGATTCGGGCGCGTCTATTTTGATTCCCCTCTGTTGCAACCGTTTAAACGCAATGCCGACGACGGTATTGACGTAGAGCGGGTCTTCCCCTGATTCCCGCAAAACACGGTACAAGGCGTAAAAGTAGAAGAAATCGTTGGGGAAAATATCGGGAAGCGTATTTGGGGAAAGCCACTCGAGGTCGATTATCGCCTGTTTTCGCGCCTTTTCATTGTCCGCAAGAGCGCAGAGGCTCAAACTGTGATAAATCAAAGCCATTTGCTTCCAGAAATCCTGTTCTGGCGTAAGGAGGAATTCGCATTGGGAGAAACCGCTTGCCCAATCAGGTCTTTCCGTCCACAAGTAACCGTCTCCAGGCGCCCTTTCCAGCAGTTTCTCGGTCAGCGCCATCGTTTCTTTGTACTTGCCTGTTATATATGAGACTTCCGCGTCGAAAAGCAGGGCGTCAAGACTCGGGTTGGCGTATGAAATTCGTTGTTCCACCGTTTCGCCCACGAAAAACTTCACTCGAAAGAGCCACGCGTCGACGGTATTTTTCGCTTCATTCGTCTCAACCGTTTTCCTCAACGAATCAAAGATTTTCGCGGCTTTCTCATAATCGCCGAATTCAAACCGAATTTTTCCAGAAAGGAAACGCGCTCGTTGCGCCCATTGGTAACAGCCGACCGAAGCCGCGCTCCGTTCCGCGGATGCGGCGAGACGTTCCGCTTTTGATATATTGCCGAACAGGTATTGAATATTAGCCGCGTAAAAAAGCGACACTCCCAATTCGTCGTTTTCGCCGGACGTTTCCACAAACGACGCCGCTATATTCGCGTAATCGGCCGCTTCGGACAACTTGCGGCTCTGTATATTGACAATAGAAATGAGCCGATAGGTTCTCGCGGGACAACTTCCGTTCTGCTTTTTGCCCATATTGAGAATTTTCTTGAGCGTTTCAAACGCCTCTTCTTCGCGGCGTTCTCCAAGGGCGAAACACGCCTTATTCAAGAGCAATTGAATACGATAGACGTCAGAAACCGGTTCCGGCGCGTCTTCCGCGAAAGCCCGCTTTACCGCATCTACGTCGCCGCTGGTCAAGACGCTGAACGAGTGAAACAAGTAACGCAGAATGTCGGCTCTGCGCGAACCCACAATACGGCCGAGAGAGCCTCCTGATATAGCCGTTTCTATTTTCTTGCACGTCCCGTTCAATACATCGGCGCGTATCGCGTTCCAAACGACGATATCGGAAATATCCTTGTCTAGTCGATGCAGGTATTCTACAAAGTCAAAACACGTAGAAATTTGTTCGGAAGCCACCGCTTGGGAGAGGCAGTCCGCGGCGAAATCAAAAACCCTCTTTTTCCTTTCGCCGATAATCCGCTCCGCCTTCGCTGTGAAATTCGGCAGACGCGGTCCGGGGTCGTCCACAAAGTCAACGATACCCAGGCGGATAAGCATACCAAAAACTCTGTTCGATATGACTTCTCCCATCAAGCGGGGCAACATATAACCCGGAAAAAACATGAGCAAAACTTCAATCAGATAAGTCATTTCCCAAAGTTCATTCGGTATATCCCCCTCGTTAAAAGACTCTCCCATCGGCTTTGCGGGAATCTCGATGACGCGGTGAAACACTTCTTCCCAGAGTTTGAGCCTGTTCTGAACGTTTCCCACGTATGTCCCATAAATCTTAAAATAACCCTTGGCAGGTAAAGCGGTCCACGCGTCCATGAATATACGGAACGTTGTTTCGTCCGCGTTTTGAATATTCTCAATGACAAGAATAGGAAGCGCGTTTCGCAACCTAATCTCCGTAACGTAAGCGACGAGGACCATAGATAAAAACCGCCCTATGATTCGGATCATGTTCGAGGAATATTCAGAACGCAGCCTTTCGCGGAAAATAGACGCCTGTAAAGAATCTATCTCTTCAAGTTTCTCTTTATCTGTATTACAAATGAACGACCGCACGACTGGATTCAGCATATCGGCGAACGCGCCGATGTTTGTCCCCTTACGCAGACGCAGAACAAGCGGGGGAAATTGACTTAACGCCGAACAGAACCTGAACAAGGCCTCTCGTTTGCCGGTAAAGGGCTGTCCCGCGAGGATTATCTTATCAGGTTCCTGCTTTATCGCCTGAAAAATTCTGTCGCTCAAAGGATACATTGAAGACGGCCTTTTTGTGATAGAAGAGACATTTTCTATGTGTTTGATTTGATTGTATTCTTCATTAAAAACGACTTGTTGGGAGAATTCTTTCGTTTCAAATTGACAATAGGAACCCAAATCTTTTTTCAAGGTATGTATCAACCAAACGCCGGTTATCCCGTGCGCCGAGGCAAGACTTCGGCAGAGTTTTTCCTCGTTGCGCACAGGGACGTCCTTGCCGACGACAAAGACGTAATGTCCGATTCTCAGTTTTGCTTTCTTGACGAGTTCAAGTCCTTTTTTCAGAGAATACATGATACTGAGCCATATTCCCAGCCGATTTTCATCAAAATTCGCCGTTATGATCTTTTCTTTATTAACAAGATTTGCGCCCACGGCTTCAAAAGCCTGCATTAAAAGAGGCACCACCGATATATCCGGCTCCAGCTTCTTGAGTTGCGTCCTGTACCGTAAAAAAAACAAGACTTGAATCATACTTTCCCACATCAGAACAGCGATAATGTATAGAGAATAGGAAATAGCGCAATCGCGGCGGTTTTGCGAAATACGCTATAACCCTGCTCTCTACTTCGCTCTCCCCAGCGTGACGGCCGCGGTTACAACGATGTCGTCCACGGAGGCGCCGCGCGAAAGGTCGCTTATAGGTTTAGAGAAACCCTGAAGGAAAGGACCAAAGGCTTCGGCTTTGCCGAGGCGTTGGACGAGTTTGTAGCCGATATTGCCCGCGCCCAGATTCGGGAACACGAGAGTGTTCGTCTTGCCTTTGATAGGACTACCCGGCGCCTTCTTGTCCGTGACGGATGGGACGAGCGCCGCATCCGCCTGAAGCTCTCCGTCAAACACAAAGTCAAGGTTGCGTTTTTTCAGAATTTCAACCGCTTTCTGTACTTTCGTTACCGCGTCGTGGCTTGCCGAACCTTTCGTGGAAAAGGAGAGCAGGGCGACCGCCGGCTCCGCGCCCAGAAACTCGCGACAAGACTGAGCCGCGCTCACCGCGATGTCCGCGAGTTGTTCCTCGGTAGGTTCGGGAATGACCGCGCAATCCGAGAAGACGAGCGCGCCGTCGACGCCCCACGACGGGTCCGTCGTTTGCATCACGAAACACGAAGACGCGGTCTTGGACACAGTTCCCACAATAGCGATTCCGGCGCGAAGCACGTCGGCCGTGGCGTTTTCCGCGCCCGCGACCATAGCGTCAGCGTCTCCCAAACGCACCATCATCGCGCCCCAGCGAAGCTGCGCGGCGATTTCCGCCTTAGCCCTTTCCACAGTCATGGGGTTTTTGATTTCCTGCCCCCTCTTAATTTTCGCCTCTTCTTTTTTATGACATAAATTGAAGTATTCCGCGGCGTATCCCTCTAAAAACGGAGACGTCGACGGGTCGATAACGTCGATACCGTTCAGACTGACGCCCTCCCTCGCGGCGACCGCCTTCACGTCAGAGTCCTTCCCCACAAGGCTAACGCGAGACGCCAGCCTCTCGTCGGCCAGAATACGCGCCGCCTTTACAGTGCGCGGTTCCGTCCCTTCGGCAAGCACGAGCTTCTTTTGCAGGGACCGCGCCTTCTCGCGCATATCTTTCACAAAATCCATAATCGCTCCTTGTAAAACTCCGAAACGCCTCGCTTTTGACGACGTTTGGAAAAGTATAATATCCAAGTAAACGCCTCATTATAACCCAAAAAGAACTGTTATTCAAGCTATTTAAAAACGATTCTTGCTTTTCCTCTGATTTTTTATTATGTTAAAAATATGAATTTACGAAAACCGTTCCGATATTCTTTCAACAACGCGGTTCTTTACCTCATTGGGATTAACCTTTTCATATTTCTTATGCAATACCTTTCCCGCGACGTTGTTACCTATTATCTTGCGCTTATTCCGAGCAGAGTACTTTCTGGTTGGGCGTGGCAGTTCATTACCTATATGTTCGCGCACGGGAGCGTAAGCCATATTTTGTTCAATATGCTCGCGTTGTTTATATTCGGCAGACAGGTTGAGAACGGCATGGGCACCAAGGAGTTCCTCCTCTATTACTTTAGTACCGGCGTATTGGCGGGCGTGTTTTCGTTTATCGTCTACACGGCGGCAGGCGTAAACGTAGCGCTGTTAGGCGCTTCAGGCGCGATATTCGCCGTACAACTAGCTTACGCCGCGCTCTTCCCCCGCGCGATAATCTACGTGTGGGGGATTCTCCCTCTACGCGCTCCGGTCATGGCGCTAGGCTTTACCACGCTCGAAGTATTCTTCTCGATTACCGGCCTACAAAACGGCGTCGCGCACCTCACCCACCTTGCCGGCTTCGGCTTGGGCTGGATCTATTTTCTGGTTCGCTTCGGCAGGAACCCGTGGAAAATGTTTAAACGAGGAGCGTAGGCTATCGCTTGTCCGCGCCTATTCCTTCTTGAAATTATCGCAAAATTATGATTAGATTGATCCATGCAGGCGAAACGAATAATCCCTTGTCTTGACGTTGACGAGGGACGAGTGGTAAAGGGCGTTAAATTCAAAGGCTTACAAGACGCGGGCGACCCGGTTGAGATGGCGCGGCGCTACAACGACGCGGGCGCGGACGAGCTTACGTTCTTGGATATAGGCGCGTCATACAAGAGCAGGGACACCCTTCTCGATGTGGTTGGAAGAGTCGCCAAAGAAGTATTCATACCCCTATGCGTGGGCGGGGGCGTGCGCTCGGTTGAGGATATGCGGCAGGCGATGAACGTGGGCGCAGACAAGGTTTCCGTATGCACAGCCGCGCTCGACAATCCCGCTCTGCTGTCGGAAATGGCGCGGGCATACGGCAGTCAGTGCGTCGTACTTTCTATAGACGCGAAGCGGGTAGGGGAGAAGGCGTGGCGCGCGTTTTCCCACGGAGGCAGAATCGATACCGGCGTCGACGCGGTTGAATGGGCGCGGCGAGCCGTATACCTGGGCGCCGGAGAAATCCTTCTCAACTCCATAGACGCGGACGGCACAGCCGAAGGCTACGACCTAGAATTGACCGCGGAAATCCTCAACGCGGTACCCGTACCCGTTATAGCGTCCGGCGGCGCGGGAAGCCTTGACCAGATAGCCCACGTATTATCGGAGACGAACGCGGACGCGGCGCTTATAGCGTCAATACTACACTTTGGCAAAACGTCCATTCCTGAAATAAAAAAATACCTCCACGCAAAAGGCGTATGTATGCGATAACCTGCCTAACGACTTCTCATGGGTGTTGTTCAAAATAGGCTTCGCTTGCTTGAAGTCCCGGGTCAACGACGGTGTCTGACACCGAAGTCCAAGCAGACACCAAAAGGTGTCAATTTTTGACTGACAAAGAAGTGTCTGACACCGAAGCAATTCTCATAACAAGCCCGTATTATAAGTATGAGAAAACCGCGAATACTTATCGAGGACGCAACCTATCACGTTACGTCGAAAATAGACCACGACGACATGAGTCTGCTTGATCCTCTGTTCAAATTATTATTCCTCTCGTTCGTCAAGAAAGCCAAGCGGAAGTTCCATTTCCAGTTGTGGGATTTCTGTATCATGGGAAATCATATCCATTTCTTGATAAAGCCGGGTAAAGACGCTAATTTATCGGAGATAATGCAGTGGATAAAGTGTAATTTCGCGAAGGCGTGGAACAAGGCGCATGGGCGGAAGGGTCACGTGTGGGGGGAACGTTTCTACTCGCGGATAATCGGTGGGATAGAAGACTTTCTGCGGACGCGGGAGTACATTGCGGAGAATCCCGTGAAGGATGGGCTTGTGGAGCGAGCCGCGGAGTGGGCGTTTGGAAGTCTGTACCACCGGCTACATCGGCAATCCGACTTGGTAGACGAGCCTGTCCTCGCCGACAATAACATCGTCGGCGGTGTCTGACACCCCTTTCGTTCGTTCGATGGTGTCTGACACCCACACGCCTCGCGGGTATCATATATCGCCGCCTTGACAGTCGCGGACTGGTTTACTAATCACGCTCCTTGGGAAGGAATGCCTCTGCGATTATTCCTTGTCGTATTGAATTAAGGTACGGATAGGTATATCTGGCAAAGATTTCTCGTAATGGAGGAAGGGAAGCCCGACAACGCCAAAAATTTCCGGCACGATAGCGCCGACGCTTGTGAGAAGTTCACGCGCGGCTTTGAGCGTTCCCCCTGTAGCGACGAGGTCGTCCATTAGCAAGACCTGTTTACCTACAGGAACGTCGTCCTGATGAATCTCAATCTCGGAGACGCCGTATTCGAGAGTAAAACTCATGTGTAACGTCTTGCCCGGGAGCTTGCCTTTCTTACGAATCAGAATCAATGGGATACCCATACGATCAGCAAAAGGCGCCGCGAAGAGAAACCCTCTCGCCTCGATAGCCGCGACTGCATCTATGCCTTTGTCTTGATAAATCTCAACCATAGCGCTAATGCAGTGGTCAAAAGCCTTCGGAGTCGTCAAGATAGAGGTTATATCGTAAAAAAGTATGCCTTTTTTGGGAAAATTCGGTACTTTTCTAATATAATCATCCAGATTGAATCCGTGTCCTTTAGTCATTACTTGATCCGTCCACTGTTTCACGTTGTTGTCAATATCTTTTGCATAAAGCGGTTTGGGGTAAAGCGCCAGTTCCGAATCATGCACCGTATTGGCAAGATAGGTTATGGCAGATTCGGAAGCGGGCGAAAAAATCCCGCATGGTCTACCAACAAGGTTGATGTGCTTGAGAACCGTCTCCAGATAGGCAAACGAATCAGGATTCGACGCTTCGCACCCGAAAAAATACACCTCGGCAGGGAGTATATCCGTGCCCACAAAATCCGGACCAATAGTAGAGACCACACGTGCGCCTTTCAGCGCGTTCGCTATGCTAGCCGACATTTTCCGACAAGCTTCTCTTCCGTCCGTAACAATAAGAACGCTCTTTGTTTCCACGATGCTATGATTCTATGCGGGAATTTCATTCTTGTCAATGGGTATTTTTGAAATCGCAACAGGCGGGCTTTGCTTGTTTAACGGCTTCTCAATAAGCGAGGTTAGCAAACTTGTCTGTCTTCGGCAAGCAAGCGGAACCTGGCCCGTACGAGGTCTGTCCCAATTACCATCATGGGCGCGTATATCACAACGCCCCATTTAGGGACGATTTTCGAGTCGTTAGTCACAACGAAAGGAAGCTATTTAGGAGGGAGTGTAGCAAAGGCAGGGTGGTTTGGCGGGATTAGCGCCTACATACCTGAAGCGGGTGTGAAGGCGGCAACGGCGTATACCCGGAGGCGTGCGGAAAAAGCGCTAGGCTAACTGCGAATATGTTTACTCCATAACTAACTATATGTATAAAAAAGAGATAAGAGATATATACAAGACAGCTCCCAAGCTCGTGGCGAGAGTTTGGCTCCCTTCAGCCGCTCGAATATAACTCCCTCCGATCCTAAACCCTTCCCATCCGAGTCAAGTGTTGTGTAATCTAAAAGATTCGCGCCAGCTCGCCTGAAGAGCGGCCGAAAATTTCCGGCTCGTACATACACTCGGCTTGAACAGGCGGCGTCGGGTACACACCCGGCATGACCGCGCGGAAGCGGAACGTTAGCTCCTCCTTGCCCGCGTTGAAATAACTCCAATGAAACCGAACCTCGTTATCCATGACGAACCGCTGAAATCCCCACGGACGATTCCATGAAGCGCGGTCATTATCTTCGGTCTGCGGAACCGTTGAACTCGTTACAAAGGTCGCGTCCACAATCTCACAACCAGAGGGAATGGGCGCGTTTAAGGCGAGGAAAGTTCTGTCCCGCGAAGTGGAAACTACTATTCTGCGGGTATAGGTTTTTCCGAGGGCAAGGGGAACCCTCGCAACCGCGCCGTTCTCGTCAAAGGTCTCTGCGAACACGCCGATTCCTTCGTCGCGCGCGGACGCAAGTTCCGCGGGAATACCGTAACGCAAGCTCGCCGTGTAATAGAGGTCGCCCGCGCCTTCGCTCTCGATACGCAGGGGAAGCAAGACGTCGCGCCTTGCTTCGAGCAGAGGGGGTTCCACAAAGGTCAAGGACGCGGTTACGGGAAGCCCTCCATAGGATTTCCATTCAGCGTTGAGAAAGGTCTTGCCGTCGAGCGCCCCGGACGCTTGCACGCGCGCGGACGTCTTGGACTCGCGCTTTGCAACGACCTCAAAAGCGAGAACGGCCCAATACGAGGACGCGGTGTCTCCCCAGACGCCTCGCCGTTGACGATTCAGTAACGCTTGGGTAAGGCGGGTCGTTATGTCGCTCGAAGGTTCCATAGCGTAGAATAACATTAACGCAAGCGCGTAACGACTGGAAACGCCGTTCCAAAAAGAGGTCTGTTCGTAAGTATCGGTAAGGTCTACCGTACGCGTTCCGGGTCGGAGGAAACGCTTGATTCGGTCAAGCGCCTGCGCCGCGGTATTCTTGTCGCCGAGCGCGTCCGCGGCTAACCCCGCGAAGGCGTAACCAGAAATACCGAGCGCATCGCCCTTCTTGAAGAATTCTTGCGGCGGCGGCGCGCCGTCGGTCGTACCCGTCTCGCCGAAAAACGACTTGACGTAATACCAATAGCCCTGTAAAAAAGGGTCCTTCATATCCTCGAAGAAACCTTTAAGACTACCCGTTAAATAAGGAATAGCGTTCAGGGTTTCTTGAACGTTTATCTCGCTCGGAACCTTATAGCCTTTCCGTTCCGCCAACGTCGCAATATGCGCGACCCGCAAGGATACCAAAACGTCCCCTTTAGTCCCTCCGGGCCAATAAGGGTAGGTTCCGTCCGCAAGCTGGTTTTTGGCGATAAAGGCGAGCTCTTTCTCTATGGTTTCCTTGGGGTTTTTTACTGGCGAATCGAGCTGAAAGCTATCCAAATACTCGCCGAAAGCTACCAGAGGCGCTAACGCGGCGGTTCTCTGTTCAAGGCACCCGTAGGGGTAATCCAACAGATAGCGGACAGTCTCCTTGAGTTGCGCCAGCCGCGACGCCGCAAGGGTAACGCTCAAACTCCCAGTTCCTTCCGGGACGAGAGACGGTAGCACCACGCCTTCTTCAACGAAATTCTTTTCTATGGACGCGCCGTCCATGCCGCGCGCGCCTAAAGTCCCGATACTGGTAACGGTCTCATAGACTGACGGACGGTCCACGGTCAGGAATTTGATTATCCGCTCGGTTGTCGAGGGCGAGCGCAGAGTCCACGTAAGTTTCGCCTCCCCATTTCCAGTCGCCGCGACGCTGAACTGGACCTCCCGCGTCTCGCCGGGCGGTATGGCCGCGGTTTTAGCCGACTCGCCGTCTACTTCGAGTACCCGCGCCGCGGACTCTCCCTCGCTGTTTTCGGCGTTCTCTATTTCGAGCGAAACTTTCGCCTCTACCGTTTTCTTTTCAAGATTCGTCAAGATGAGGGAAACGGTTCCCGTGTCGCGCCATCGTAGTTTACGCGGGAGCGCGGCCGTCGCGGTCAACGCCGCGCTTACGCGCAGATTCTCCTCGCCTATGCCGAAATCTCGTTCCCCCAACGCAATCGCAGTGCACCGATAAGTGGTGAGAGAATCGGGCAGTTTGAACTTAACCGTAACGGTTCCGTCCGCGTCCGCGACAAGAAAGGGCTCAAACACCGCGGTGGGCGCCCAGTTCGAGCGCTCGTCTATCTTACCGCCGTCGTCCGCGCGTTCCCGCGTATCCCCGCCCTGCAAGTCCGTGAGCGAATAGAGAACCGGGTCCAAAAGCAGAGAACGGCTGTCCCCGCCGCGTACCGCGTGGGGAAAATTCCACGGCGCGTAGAAGAATTCAAGCGGGTTAGGTACATGGTAATCAACGAGGTCCACGACGCCCCTGTCCACAGCCAAAAAAGCGATTTCCGCGCCCGGTACCGGCCTACCTTTGTTCGTTATCTTAATCCTCGCTTCTGCGGTCTCTCCTGGCGCAAAGACATCCTTCTGCGGCTCGATTTCCACTTCGTAACGCCGCGTTTCAACGTCGACCTGCAAGCGGACGAGCCCAAAAACGCCGTGGGGCTTGTCCAAGTCAAGGTTGTAGTAGACGTTTTCAGGCGGACCGGAACGCACAGAATAACCGCACAGAGCGACGTAGACAATCGGCGCGTAATCTTCTTCAATGGGAACCTCTATGACGCAACTCGACCCGTCCATCTCAATGATTTTTCTCGAATCTTTTTTAAAGAAACCTTCCCGTTCTATGGTCAATAAATACTTGCCTTTGGGCAGGGGAGATCGCGCCATGAGTTTGGCTACGTCGCCGACCGAGTAAACGGGCTTGTCCGGCGTGAACTGTATCGCGTCGACGTCTGTTGCGCCCCATCGTACCCAACCGCCGCCGCTCGCGTAAAACCCGACGCTGGTTACGGCCGTTCTGCCCCTTGCATCCTTGCCTTTGAGCCGCGCCGCCCATTCGCCGCCCTTGTTCGGCGTGAACGCGACGACGCCTCGCGGGGTTTCGGACGCGTCGACGGTATGTTCTTGAACGACTTCCTCTACGCGCTCCCATGATACGTTGACGCGCCCGCCCACGCCGGCCTGTCGCGCCTGCTTCCATTCGTAATGGATGAATTGGACGGAAAGCGGACCCCTTTGACGAGACAGCGAGCCGTCAGGATCAACTAGAGCCCAACTCAAAACCGCCGGCTTATCAACAGGCAGAAACCACGCTGAATACGCGGAATCACTCACGTCGGACGGAACTTTTATCTTACCGCTACCGTTCTCATCGACTCTTGCGCCTATATAAAACGCCGCGGGATGAACCGTAACGCTCGCTCTGCTCGCAACCTCTTGCCGCGCCGCGTCTTGCGCGGAAACTTCAAGGTTGTAAGTATAAGCCGCGCCTTCCACCGCATCGCCGACCGTTTTTTGGATAATAGACGCGGTTCCGTCAGGTCCAAGGACGCCCTCGCCCCCACCGACATAGCTCCGATTATCCGAATTTTCAGGCCCAAAACGCCACTTTTCCCATTGGAGTCCATTCCTAGGCTGAAACCAATTATTCTCCCGCGTCCAATGGTACCTGTAAGGAGCGTTGGCAAGCGCGCCGCCTCCAAGATAGGACGCCGTAAACCGCATAGAGAGAGAGTCGCCCTGGTAAAAAGGCGTGGACGGCGCGGACAGAGAAGCCTCGAATCGCAAAGCTTCAAAATTCGCCACTGTAAAGCTAACGCTCCCCAAACCGTCGCCGTCTTCCTCTGTACGGCTGTAACGGATGGTATACGTTCCGGGATTGGCGTCCTCAGGGACGGTGAACGAGCCGTAACTGCCGCCGCTCTTCGTCGTCAGTCCTTTGAGGACGATGGACGGCTTATCGCTACTGTAATCGGTTTGTACTTCAACCGTGTAGGGACCCGTGTAAGCTCGGAATTTTCCCAACGAAAGCGTTCTATCCACGCCGCGAAATGAAACGGTTTCGCCCGGCTTGTAAAGTCCTCTGTCCGTAAACAGGAATACGAGGGCGCGGGCTTTCTCGACCGTCCGCGGCTCCGCATACCCTTCTATGTTAAAGCGCCAGAGATTGTGGCTATCGTTGGGGATGAATTCAGCCTCGTCCCCGCCGTTAGCCGCGCCGCCCTTTTCAACCACCTTGATTCGCAACTGTTCCCGACTGCTGTAGTTCCCGTTTCCCGACTGGGACGGGAATTTCTTTATGAATTCGCCGTCTTGAAAATCAAATACCGCGAGCCCTTGAGCGTCTGTCTTTCCGATTAGCATCGGCGTTTCGCGGTTGAAAAGCGTTACGTCGGCGCCGGATATAGGAGCGCCTGTCGACAGCCGGGTCGCCCATACCAGTACGCTGTTATAGGCGTATCGTGTCGTTATACCGATGTCCGTTACTTGCACGACGAGGCTTTTCTTACGCTCTATTTTTCGTCCATTCCAGTCTTCCTCCGAATAAACCCATTTCAACCCGGCCGCGCCCTTGCCGGATGGTCCCAAATACGGAGAAAGGTCCTCCATAAAAAAAAATTTCTTGTTGCGGGGGATTTCTTGAATATCAATCTCGGTTTTCTGAAGGGTCGAATCAACAGGCGGCTTGTAGAGACTCTCCGCCTTACCGATGAATTTTATGATGGACGAGGGGTTTAGGACTTCCCAGGGGTATCGAGGCGGATAAGCCGCCTCCATCGTGCGACTACCCTCGTCGTAAATTGACACGTAGCTGTTGGCAAGCCCTGTGTAGACCGTACTCTTACTTTCGCTCCCCAGAGTTCTGCCCCGCGCGTCCTTCAGGTCCGCTGAAACAGTTACGATATACCGACTCTCATAGTCTAGGGGCAATCCAGTCAGCGCAACCACGCTTCCGTAAACGCTTACGTTCTCCTTTGTCAGCGGAGGGAATCCTTCAATCGCGAAGTATTTCTCCGCGCCTTTTTCCTCTACGTCATAGCTAAAATAAAGACGAATCGGGACGCCTACAGGTTCTCGCGAGCGGGGGACGGAATAAGCGCGGGCTTCGGCGCGGGTGAGAGCGAACGGTTTTAGCGTGTGGAACGTGAATGTAGAATCTTGTTTTGCGCCGAGCCAGCCGGGCTTTGAGCGCGCGCCTGCTTTGAGATTGACGGTCATTTGCGCGTTGAGAGGCGGTTCTTTTTTCATGGTAATAAGCGCGGATTGTCCATCTCTGAGGTTGCCATACCGGTTATAATAATACGGCGAATCTTCCATCTCTTTATAAGACAGGGTAAAATCAAAAGTTTCACTGCCGTTTCGTATTTCAAGCCATTTGGCGATTTCGTCTAAATCAACTGGATAAGAGAATACAACGCTTATGTCGCGAGCTAATTCCGGTTCCGCGTCATAGTGGTTTACCCATACCGAGCCGTCTCCAAGACTCCAGTTTAACATGCTTAAACGTTCAGTCTCAAAGGAAAACGTTCTTTGTCCGGTAAGAGGTTTCCCACCCAGAGACTTGAGAGCGTCAGACGCGGTAACGGTGTATTTTTGCTGGGGAAGGAATTCCGACGGCTCAAAGGCGAGGAGTTTTGCGCCGTACCATCGGTACACGCCTGCAAGTTTAGGCTCTATAGCGAAGAATGCGGCGTCTTCTGTAAAAGTTTCGCCAAGTTTCGCCAACGGGACTACCGAATGGGAGAACGCCGCATAAATGGCGGGTTTCTGGATTTCGGCGGGCAGTACGTCCTGAGGACCAAAAGCCGTTATGGTGAACGGTTCGGCGTTTTCGGCGATGAGAGCTTCGGAGTCGTCCACGGCCGACGGGTCGTAGTAGGCGATACGGTACCCGACTAAATCCGCGGAAATCTTGCCGGGAACCGCGGCGGAACTTGAGAACGAGACTTCCGCGCTTTCGGAAGCCGCGGACTTTTTCGCGCACGACGCCAAAAGCGCGGCGGCGCAAAGAAAGAGGGCGTATTTCTTCACAGTTACTCCTTTGTATTTGAACACGCGATAATTATAACTCAATAAAGTAGTCGTTGCAAGGCGTGCTCGGGAAAATCAGCGTATAAAAGGACGCTGAACGGTCAATCCAATTTATCGAAACAGTAAGTTCGACCGTTGCCTTTCCAACGATGATCGCCGCGCGGAACCAGTCCGCAGCATAGGCGGCGACGTTGGCGCCAGACTCCTTTCGGTGTCAGACATCCGCGCCCGGCGTCAACAGATACCGCGTCGGGTGTCAAACACTGCCTGTCGCCAGACATCCCTCGTATTATTTTTCTAGCGCATACAAAACAGACAAGCCCGCGAAAAGGCGGATATTCTCATTTTGGAAAAACAGCCGCAGAGTCCTCATCAGAAAGACGCGGCTTTTTTCATATATTATCTCTTTATAAGGAGGTTGTTATGGTAATCGATTTCACCGTTCAGGACGTAATACACCGTATCACCACAAAGTTCATGCACGCGTTCCTGCCGGACGCGAAGAAACTCTATAACCATAACCTGCGCGCCGGGACGGGCGGGTGTCTGGCACCGCTATTCTAAAAGTGTCTGACACCGCTTGCCGCGCCAGATACCCGACAAGCTTGCGCATGTCCGGCACCAAATGGGCCCATGACCGCGCCATAGCGGACCGGGAGAAGGTTCTGTTCAATCCAAATCACGCCGACGCGTAGAATAATCTTGAAGTTCTGTGAGAGGCGGGTATTGAAAGGCGGCTCCGCTTTTACCCGACGACCGACGGTTAGGGAAAGCGCGCCGAAAACGTTAGTGTTTGGCGCCCAAAAGTGTCTGACACCCGAAAACGCCCGTCTGGCGCCAAATCAGCGCGTTCGTCGCCCTTTATCCCATCGTTACCACGACCTTGTTCACGCTTCCCTTTGCTTGCGCGGGGATAACGTCTACAGGCGCGCCGTTTAAGACGATTGATTTGACGCCCTTGCTCACGCGGTCCGGGTTCTGAACTTCGATTTCATAAACCGCGTCCCGCCATACGCGAACAGCCGAAAAGCCTTTCCACGACCGCGGAAGGCACGGATCAATCGTAAAGGCGTCGAAGTCAGGTCGCAAACCCAAAATATAACGGGTAGCCGCAAAGTAGCTCCACCCGCCTGAACCCGTCATAAACGGGTGTCTGGCGCGTCCAAATGCCGTGTGGTCCTTACCCATGACGAATTGGCATGTGGAATACGGCTCCGCCTCCCGGATTTCAATCTTGTCGTTTTGGTTGAAGGGGCAAAGCGCGTCGTAGAACTTCATAGCGCGGTCCCCGCGTCCCAGAATCGACTCAGCCACCCACGCCCAAGGGTTCGGGTGGCTGAAAATAGCTCCGTTTTCCTTTACGCCCGGATAGACGCGGGTGGCGAAGCCGATTTCGTCGTCTACCTTCGTGAAAGACGGCGCGTTCAACATAAGCCCGTATTCAGTGTAGAGGAACTTGTCAACCGCGTCCATAGCCGCAAGCCCGCGTTCGCGGGAAGCCGCGCCAGAAATGACCGCCCATGTATTGGATTCCATAAAGACTTTGCCCTCTTCGCAGTCCGGCGCGCCGATTTTGCGTCCCGAAGCCGTAACGCCCCGCGTGTACCATTGCCCGTTCCACAGTTCTCTTTCGCAGACCGCCTTGACCTTTTCAGCTGTTTGGGCATATTTCTCCGCGTCCGCGTTCCGCCCTAACCATTTTGCAAGGGAAACAAAGTTGACGAGCGCCCAGTGGTGCAGGAAAGAAACCATCGCGCTTTCGCCGCCGCCCAGGTTCAAACAGTCGTTCCAGTCAGCCCGCAAGCCTTTGCATACGCCAGTTCGCCCCACCTGTTCTGTGGAAAAGTCGAGGATTTTTGTTATATGTTCGTAAACGGTACCCTCGCCACCGTCCGCATAGGTGAAAACCTCGTCGATAAAGCCGAATTCGCCGGTTTCTTTCACATATTCTACTATAGAAGGAACCAACCACAACGCGTCGTCCGCGCACGCGTCCTCTATGCCGTGAACCATCGAATTCTTGTCAAAAGAAGGAACGACGGTGGGAGATTTGAACGCCGCGGGTTTCCGCTCCTCAAACCACGCCGGGTCAAACAGGTGAAGCCCGTAGCCCTTGGACGTCAGCCCCTTGAGCAACTCGACGATGCGGGAACGGCATTTTTCCGGGTTGGAATGAGGGACGCACATGGCGTCCTGCGCGGTGTCGCGGTAGCCTAGACCCGTGCGCCCGCCTACCTCAATAAAGGAAGCGAAACGAGAGAACATCACGTTGATTTCGGATTGGTAGAGCGTCCAAATGTTCGTCATCGTATTCATAGCTTCGCTTGGCGTGTTGATCTGTAGTTTGCCGAGTTTCTTGTCCCAGAAAGCGGCGAGGTCGGCGAAAGCGGAGTCGACGGCGGAAAACGTTTTTTCATATACGGCGCCGTATTTGGCGCGGATACGCGCCCCCTCGTCATAGCCGCCTTCGCCCAGCATAAACACGATGCGGAAAGTCTCGCCAGGTTCAAGGACGACCTTGCGGCGCAAACCCCCGCAATGGTTGCCGCCTTTTTCAAAAGAGCCGCTACAGAATCCGCGTTCAACCGCGAGCGGGTTATTTTCGGAGCGGTAGTCTCCGATAAATTTATCGCGCAAGCAGTCAAAATCTTCTTCGCCGCCCGCGATTTTACCGTTTTGGTCAATATAGGTGAAAAACTGCTCGCCGGCCGGCTCGTAGAACGGATCCATTTCTATGATTCCGTCTTTGTATGACGAGCCGCACGCGTAAAGGCTCATTTGGAAGTTCTTGTTGTCCATTTCAATGTGATGAAACGAGAATTCCATATAACCGAAGAGGCTTAAGTCTCGTTCTCTCCCGGAATTGTTGGTGATTTTCACGTCCCACAACTCAACAGCGTCTCCAATAGGGATGAGAAGCGTCTGATCGCCGCTGATTCCAGCGTATTCGCACTGAAATTTACTGTAGGAAAGCCCGTGTCGGCACGTGTATTTCGCCTTGTCGAGCGATTTGCCGACGGGTTGCCACGACAGGCTCCAGTAATCGCCTGTTTCGTTATCCCGCAGGTAAACGTAATGCCCGGGTCTGTCCATCGGGACGCCGTTTGGTCTGAAACGGGAAATTCTGTGGTATTCAGGCGTTTTGTAAAAAAGGTAACCGCCCGCCGTGTGGTTGAACACACCCGCCGTATCTTGAACCCCGATATAGTTCGTCCACGACGCGGGGACGTTGATCTTATCTATGACGTATTCGCGTTTAGCGTCGTCAAAATAGCCGTATTTCATTGTTCCTCCAAAGTTAGTAATAGTTTATTATAGAGAATAACGATAATTATCGTTATTAAATTCAGCATATCCTATTTTTCTTTCTTTTTCAAGGCGTATAAATTTCCGATTTTTTAAATTTTTAAATTTAAAGTCAAAAAAGTATAATTTTCACTTGACATCGGTAAAATTTAGTATATAATGTTTAAATACGATTTATATCGGAAATTTCTTTAGGAGGAAAAATGAAGAAGTTTTTTTTAGCGTTTTTGGTTCTTGCGACGTCAATGAGTATCATATTAGCAGGATGCCAAAAGAAAGAAGCTGCCCCGGCTGCGCCGGGAGAGCAGAAAGTCACTCTGAAGGTGTTAAATTACTACGATTTAACAGCCGCAAATTCCGCTGACGGTATTGCGAGGATTTGGGATCCCTACGCAGCGTCTCACCCGAATGTAGTTATTGAAAGGGAAGACCTGTTCAACGATCCCTTCCATAATAAAGTGGAAGCTTACGCCGCGTCTGGGAATTTGCCCGACGTCATGTATGCGTGGCCTTCTGGTCGGTCAACCACCCTCTACGCCAATCGCCTACTCAAAGACCTTACCCCGCTTATTCAGAAGGACGGACTGACCGGCTCTTACCGCCCCCTGGCTCTTGACCCGAGCCAGTTCGCGGGAGGCTATGTCGGCATCCTTACTCAGGGACTCACATCAAGCCACGCCTTCTACGTGAACAAGACGGTGCTTGAGGCCGCGGGGCTCCAGCCCGCGACGACCTACGAAGAGCTCAAGGCGCAGGTTCCAGTTCTCAAGGCGCAGGGGTACGATACCATCCTCATGGCGAACAAAGACACATGGGTTATGCAGTCTTGTCTATTCTCTCTTATCGCGGGACGCTTCGGCGGCGCGGGATGGGATCAGAGTATACTTAACGGTCAAGCGAAATTCACGGACCCGGACTTCGTAAACGCTCTCCAATTCGTTAAACAGATGTACGACGATAATGTGCTTTCCCAAGACACGCTCACCACTGACTACGGCACCGTTACCGGTTTGTTCGCCCAGAATAAAGGCGCGTACCTAATTGACGGAGACTGGCGCGTTGGCGCGTTCATCACCGACCAGTCTTCAGGCGCGGCTCTGATTTCCCCGTCCGACCAGGAGAATATCCTTATCACCGTATTCCCAGACATCCCGGGCGCAAAACTCAACAAATCTACATCCGGTATTCTTGGAACCGGCTGGGGTATCAAAGCCGACATTCCGGCGGGATCCGCTCAAGAAGCGGCCGCTTGGGATTTGGTTAAATACCTTTCTGGCAAAGACGTTCTTACCTATCAGTTGAGCGTTGGCGGAGTATCAACGCCTAGTCGTACCGACATTGATACCAGTTCTCTGTCGCTTGAACCCATGCAAAAGTCCATCATAGCCTTGCCCACCCAATACACGGCTTCGACATCGGTTATCGACGGCGTGTTCGCTGGTCCTGTCTACACCCCGCTGAACGACGGTTTGCAGGCTATCGGTCTCGGAACCCAGACTCCGGAACAAGTCGCCCAAGCTACGCAGAATGCGTTTGAAGCTTGGAAGGCGGAACAGTAGTCTACTCGTAAATAAAGAGAGGCTACGCTCTCTGCGTAGCCTCTTTATTTTTATACGAGAACTTAAATTAAAAATGTTGGAAAACTGATACTTTCATTCATCACTTTAATTAAGGAGGCGCAAATGAGTGATTTAACCGCAAAAAGGGAACAAACTTTTTCTTATCTGCTTCTGGTTATCCCTGCAGTACTCGTCTATTTCTTTGTAGTAGCTTTCCCTACAGTGTTTTCCGTCGTCTTGAGTCTAACGAACTATAAAGGCGGAAAAATCTTTGGCAATAGTAACATAAATTTGGTAGGCTTGAGGAGTTACATTAGGGTGTTTACCTATCCGGGCGGTCCTTTTTATATTGCCCTTCGCAATAATATGCTCATAGTGTTAATGTCCGTTTTCGGGCAAATACCTTTAGGTTTCATCCTCGCTTACATCTTATCCCGAAAACTTGTGAAGGGCGTCGACTTTTTCCAAACTGTGATTTATCTTCCCAACGTCATCACGCCCGTCATCATCGGTATCCTTTTTAACAGTTTTTTTCTTGGGAAATATAGCGTTTACGCGGAAATCGTAAAAATCTTTAATCCAACGGCGGAATTTGGATTGAGTAAATACCCTATGATTCCAGTGCTTGTCGTCATGCTTTGGATGTACACCGGTATGTATGTTATCATATTCTTGGCGAACATTCAGCGTATTGACACCTCTATCATTGAAGCGGCGAAGATAGACGGCGCTTCCGAGGGGCAAGCCCTCTGGTATATCATTATTCCTTCTCTCTCCGGCGTCATCGTCACAAGCGCTATTCTCGCCATTTCCGGTTCTCTGAAATCATTCGATCTGCTGTTCGTTATGACAGGCGGCGGTCCGGCTGGACAGACCAGCGTGCTTTCTATCTTTATGTTTGACCGGGCGTTCAAAACAAGCCCGGATTATCCTCTCGCAAACGCCATCTCCACGATAATGGTCATCATAAGCTTCATCTTGATAGGCATTACTCAACTCGTGGAAAAGAAATTCGGCGGCAAGGAGTAGCGTTATGGACGTAAGAAATAAAGACATTCCAGTAAAAATAGCCATCTACATCGTCATGTTAATCTTCGCTGTTTTGGCGATATACCCTCTTTTGTGGATGTTCCTTCAATCTTTTAAGACGACCCAGGAGTTCATGGGGACAAACAGGTTATCCCTTCCGCAGAACTGGTTCAAGTCCGCCATCATGGGCGGCAACCCGGACAGGCCGTGGCAGGGTAATTACCCCTACGCCTGGAAGCAAGGGAATTTCACTATGCTTTTCATGAACAGCATCATCTATACCGTTGTTACCGTGGCGTCTGTGGTCATTCTCAGCGCGATGGCTGGCTTCGCCTTTTCCAAGATTCCAAGCAAAGCGACCCCTGTGTTTTTCGGCGTATTCATCATCGGCATCCTGCTCACATTGCAGTCCATCATGGTGCCGCTCTTTCTCATGGTGAACGCGGTGGGTCTCTACAACACCCGACTGGGGATACTGATTCCTTACATAGGCTTGGGTTTGCCGATGGGCGTCTACCTTTCGACCGACTTCGTGAAGAGCGTGCCTGACGCGGTGATTGAATCCGCGCGCATAGACGGCGCGAAATACCTCAAGATTTTCTCCACTATCATTCTTCCAATGATTGCGCCGGTCGCCATGACCATAGCAATTCTGACCTTCTCCGGCACATGGAACGAATTCATGCTCATCAATATCCTCGCGTCTTCGGGAAGCGGTTGGGCGAATATTAAATCCCTGCCCGTAGGTATCAATATGTTCTCAGGAGCGCTCGCCTCGGACTACGGCAAGCAGTTCGCCGCGCTTACTGTGGGCGCGGTACCCATGATTGCGTTCTACCTGGCTTTCCGCAAGCAAATCACCAAGGGCGTCGCGGCAGGCGCGGTCAAGGGCTAATGAAAAAAAAGCGATAGTCATGAAATTCTTTTAACAAGGTTTCATGACTATCATTATTCTGTTTATTACCTCTAAACAACTACTCGATTTTGAATTTAGATACTTCCTTCACCAGGACGTCTATATTACTCCGATTCTCGCTACTTATCGTGTTCACCTGATTCACCGCTATGTTTATCTGATCCGCTCCTGTCCCCATTTCGTTCATTCCATTCGTAATCTCCTGCGTCGCCATCTCCAGATTCTTGCTCTCCGTTATCACCTGTCGGCTTCCATCTAGCATCTCTTCGGAACCGCTCTTTACCATCCGCGTTAATTCGTTCAATTGCCCGATAGCCTCCAGTATCTGATGACTGCCTTCTCCCTGTTCCTCCATCGCATTCCGTACATTCTCTTCTTGTTCAGACACCATCTTCACGCCCTTGTCTATCGCCTCGAATTTGTTCAACACCCCGTCCGTGGACTTGGAGATCTTGTCTATCGACTCCTTGATCTTCTTCAACACTGTAGAGATGGTCTTGGACTGCTCTCCAGAAGACTCCGCTAGTTTCCGTATCTCGTCCGCCACTACCGCGAAGCCCTTTCCGGCCTCTCCAGCGTGCGCCGCTTCTATCGCCGCATTCATGCTCAACAAGTTAGTCTGGCTTGCTATGTTCTCCATCACCGCGTTTATCTCCAACAGACCCTCGGATTGCCGCGCTATCTCCTGGATGTCGGACGAAACCTCCTGTAGACCGTTCCGCCCAACCTCAGACGCTCCCGCCAGTTTGTTCACATTCTCCGAATTCTTCATCAGCGTCTGCGTAACAGATTGGATGTTCGCTATCATCTCCTCAATGGCGCTGGAGCATTGCGCCACACTCTCCGTCTGCTTATCGATATGCTTGCTGAGCTTGTCGATGTTGAGAGAGATTTGTTCCATCGTGGCGTTAGTCTCCGTGACCGACGCAGACTGATTGGTAACCCGTCCTTTGATACTCTGGATGTTCGCCGCTATCTCGTTCACCGACGCCGCCGTCTCCGTCATGTTCGCCGACAACTCGTTGCCGATATCAAAGAGCAATACGGATTGATGTTTCACCGCTACGACGAGCAGGCGTATTTTCTCTATCGTGGTATTGAAGTGGGTCGCTAGGTCGCCTATCTCGTCGTTCCGCGTTATAGTGATGCGCCGCGTGAGGTCGCCTTCTCCTTCGGAGATGTCCTTTATCGCGTTGCCGACTTTGACGATACGGTCGGTTATGGTGGACTTCATCACAAAGTAAACCACAACCGTCGCTATCGCGATGGACGCAAGGATTATTATAATGCTTATCTGGATGAGCGAGTTCACCGAAGCGAATACAGTATCCTCCTCAACGGAGGAAAGGATTGTCCATGCGGTCTTCACATCCCCCACGTAGAAGGGGTAGTACTCAAAGATGCGGCCGAGATTGGATCCTGCATGGACTTCTCCCTTTTGCAATGTCGTTGCCAGCATAGCCGTCGTCTGCTCTCCTAAAATCGCCATGGACCGGGGATCCCGCATTGATTTCCCTATCATAGAACTATCGTAGTGCGCCACTATAGTCCCGTCGTTGGCGTAAAGAACCGCCCTCCCGTTTCCATACGGCTTTATTCGCGAGACGAGCTGTTCGGATTCAAGCAGTTCTAGCATGATACCGCACCTCCCCACCACCACATTGTCGGTTATGATGGGATAACAGATACGAACTATCAGTACCTCGCCTTTCACGGTCTGAGTATAATAGGGATTCGAGAGAACGGGATCCCGGGAGTTGAGGTTACTCATAATGTCGTTGAACTGCTCGTATTGAGACAAAGGACGCTTTTCTAGTTTCCCGCCCCGGCGGGTGAACAGAGGCATATACCGCCCGCTGGCGTCCGTGCTTTCCATATTCGCGTGAGCCGCGTCGTCGCCGTCTATCGCGTCGACATTCCAGACCGCGAACATACCCAGGAATTCGGGATTCGATTCCATAACACCCATCAAGATCGAATCGTAATGGTCCCTACGTTCTTCCGCCGCTATATTCTTGTATGAATTCATTATATCGGCCATGGACTTGGCCACGTAATAATAATTTTCATACATACTCTGCAATCGAGCGGCATACATCCCCGTAAGGTTTTCCATGTTCTCTTGAGCCGCCTCCATCTGCAAGGCTCTCGCCTGCGTCAGCAGGATGATGGATACGCCCACTACGAACAAAGCCACCAAGGACCCTACGGTCAAAGTTAATCTCATCTTTAACTTCATTTCTAAATCCCTCCAAAAAATATAAAACTAGGACGGTGCAAAGGTATGCTTATAAACAACAAGATAAGTTTGCATTTCCCTCGTTACAGCGCCTTTTATCTATATCATGCCTAACAACCATTTGCATCCAGTTAAATATGATCATTATAGCAAAATGTTTATTATATGACAAGCTAAAAAGTTATCATAATACATGAAAAACACGGTTTTGCAAACGCGGTAACCGCCTGTTTTGGAAGCTCGCCATCCGTTCATATCAATAGAAACGTCTATATACAAGCATCTTATACCGCCGTCAATACGGAATAATACGTCTCATCCGCCCAGATAAGAGGCGCGGACCGATTCGTCGTTTTTGAGTTCCGCGGCGGGACCGCTTTTCAGTACAGCGCCGGTTTCCAGAATATAAGCCCGGGAGGCTATGTCCAGCGCCTTGAACGCGTTCTGTTCAACGAGGAGAATAGTCGCGCCGCTGTCGCTGACGCGTTTGACGACGGTGAAAATTTCATCGACGAGAATAGGCGACAGTCCCAGCGAAGGCTCGTCGAGAAGGAGGAGGCGCGGCGAAGCCATAAGCGCTCTGCCTATGGCCAACATCTGCTGTTCGCCGCCGGAGAGGGTTCCCGCGGACTGGTGGAGGCGCTCTTTGAGGCGGGGGAATACGCCGAATACCATTTCACGGTCGCGACTCGCCTTTCGTCGATCGCGCCGCGTATACGCGCCCATGTCGAGATTGTCTTTCACGGACAGGTTTGCGAATATTCTGCGCCCTTCCGGTACCTGTACTAATCCAGCTTTGACGATGCGTTCCGGCGGCGTGTTTGTTATGTCCTGTCCGTCGAAAAAGACTCTGCCTCCGGCCTTTTTGATAATATTTGACAAGGCGTGAAGGGTGGTGGTCTTTCCCGCGCCGTTTGATCCAATGAGCGTGATGATTTCGCCTTTCTTAACCTCAAAGGAGACGCCTCTCACCGCCCTAATCGCCCCGTAATGAACGGTTAAATTCTCTACATTTAACATTCTTTCACTCTAACATAAGCCGATTTTTTTTGAAAGTAGGACGTTAAGGAGGAAGGGCGGAAAGTACGACTCTCAGGACGCGCGGCCGTCGTGTTGACAAAACAAGCTGTTTTTCATATAGTAGAATAATGTTGTTCCATATTTCAAACGACGCTATTTTTCTTGAGGTAAAAGCCGTTCCAGGGTCGTCGCGCACCGATATAGTTGGCGTAGAGGGCGACCGTCTCCGCGTTAAAATAGCGTCCGCGCCGGAGAACGGCAAGGCGAACATGGAGCTATGCGTCTTTCTCGCCAAACGGCTTGGTTGCGCTAAAAAGCACGTCGTCTTGAAATACGGCGGAACCTCTCGTCTCAAAACGGTCGCGTTGCCCGTTTCAGTAAAGAACGAGCTTGAAAGGCTGATTGAAACATTCGAGAGAGTCTAAAGAGTCCGCCGTTTTAATTTCAAATGAGTTCCACGGCTAATTTAAGGAGAAAAAATGCATTGTACAGTTTCCGACGCCGAATCGATTCTTGACAAAGAATTCCCTGTTCTTGACAAAGGGTTTGCGCGGCTCGTAGATTACATGGGCGGAGACGCCCGCGTGGTACAGGCGGCTCGCGTTTCCTACGGCGCGGGCGTGAAGACCTACCGTGAAGACAACAATCTCATTGATTACCTTATGCGGAATAAGCATACGTCGCCTTTCGAGCAGGTCGTGCTTACCTTTCATGTTAAATTGCCTATATTCGTTGCGCGGCAATGGATACGGCATCGGACCGCGCGGGTGAACGAGGTTTCTGGACGCTATTCGGTGATGAAAGACGACTGTTACCTGCCGCCCATTAAAGACTTCGCCCTCCAAAGCGCAGACAACAAGCAGGGCAGAGGCGAGCCTCTCGAAAAAGCCTCCGCGGAACAGGCGCGGTCCGCAATGGGAAAAGAACAAAAAGCCGCCTATTCCGCGTATCAGACGCTTATCGGCGAGGGCGTTGCGCGAGAACTCGCCCGCATAAACCTGCCGCTTTCGCTTTATACCGAGTGGTATTGGCAGATAGACCTCCACAACTTATTTCATTTCTTGGAGCTTCGGCTTGACAAACACGCTCAAAAGGAAATTCGTCTCTACGCGGAAGTCTTGTTTGACCTAACAAAGAAAGTCGCGCCTGTATCCTGCGCGGCTTTTGAGCGTCACGTCTTGAAGAGCGTCGTCTTTTCGGCGGACGAAGCCGCTGAACTCAAAAACCGCCTCGCAAATAGGGAGAGCGTTCTTCAGGGCAAGGCGCTTAAGCGGTTTGAAGAGAAAATCGCTACGCTCTAACGTTGCTTTAACGACATTCCACGCGAAGATTTAAGACAATCCCATGACCGCCTTGAATATGCGGCGTTTTACCGCGCTTGAATCTCCGGTAAAATCCGCTATACGGCGTTTCATAATACGACGGTTTGAATTGACGCCGAAAGGACACGTACAAGCAGCCTTCAAGACGCCTTTTTCCTCGGCGCACGTGATTATTTGTCTTTCCTCAACGTAACCTAAAGGACGGATGAGAGAAACAGGATATTTCTGGTATTTCAGAAGCAGCGGCATGGTCGACGACTCGCCTTTTTCGGTCATATTCATAAAGAAAGTCTCTATAACGTCGTCCAAGTGATGCCCAAGCGCTATTTTGTTGAAGTTATTCTCAACCGCGTATTTCAGAAGCTCCACACGTCGCTGGGTTGAACACCAATAGCAGTTCATTTTCCTGCCGGGTTTCAGACGTTTTATAATCGGCGTGAAAATATCGGTAAAAGAGACGCCCCATTCCGCGAGATTCTTCGCAAGCTCCGCTTTCTTGCAACACGCGCAAAAGTCGCTTGAGATATGAGCCGCGGCAAGATAGTAATCCCGTTTTAACGCGGGGCGCGCGGCGCTTAACGCCCACGCCATAATGGTTGAATCCTTGCCGCCGGATACGGCTATGAGAACACGGTCCCCATCTTCTATGAGATTCCGCTCCAGAACCGCTTTTGTTACCAACTTCTTGACCATAGCCTCCATGATAAGAACCTACATTAACCCCTTCAAGAAATTCTGTAGGAACTTCTCCGGCGCGACTTCTCTGTTCAAGATTTGATATAACCCCGCGCATATCGGCGTCTTGAGTCTATACTTTTCCGACAGAATCTTGACGTACTTTGCCGCCGCAACTCCTTCGGGCAGGTATCCGACTTCATTGATACGGGATAACAAGTCCTCCAAGTCTTTGAAAGGCGACAAAACGTCCTTTTCAATGATTTCCCGCCCGAACCGCCGATTTCTACCGAAAATCGAACGGCAGGTAACGTCCAAATCGCCCACGCCGGAAATCGAGGTGAAGGTTTCGGGGTGCGTCGATCCCAATGCATGACCGAGTATCTGTATTTCGTTTAATCCCGCCGCAAGGAGCAAAGACTCGGTGCCGTCCCCGAATATGTCCTTCAAATCGCCTTGGGCTTGGGTTTTGAGCGCGTCCATCATACCAAAAGCGATGGCGACGACGTTTTTAGCCGCGGCCGCCACCTGTACGCCTTTCACGTCGAAAGACGGAAATATCAAAAGCCGATTCGTCTTGAGCAGATCGCGGAATCGTATGGAGTTGCGAGCGTTCTCGCTCGCCGCGATAAGCCCCGTGATCTTGCCGCGCGAGACTTCCTCCGCATGACTCGGCCCCGCGATGTAGACCAGTGATTGACGATAAAACCCGGGCAGGTAGTCTTCCAACATCTCCAGGATGAGCCGCGGACCTTTAGGGCTTGGGAGAAAACCCTTTGTAAGAACCGCGATGGTTGTTTCGCCCTCGCGTATAGACGGAATCATGAGCATCCGCTTCACAGTATCCAGAAGGTAGAGAGACGGGGACGCCAAAATAAGAAATTCTTTGCCGCTTGCGGCTTCTATCAGGTCTGTCGTCGCCCTAATAGCCGCGGGAAGCGGGACGTCCGGCAAGAAGCGCGAATTCATACGCCTGACGTTTATATCCTCCGCCACATCCTCTTCAAGCCCCCAGACGACCGTATCGGTTCCCTTATCCGCAATGACCTTCGCCACCGCGGTCCCCCACGCTCCAGCGCCGATAACGGCCGCCCGCGTATTATTCATAATGCGCCTCCTATCAGCCCTTCATTCCGCCGACGTAAAGACGGAGGACAAGTTCTTTTATTATAGTATAGCAGATTTTTTGAAAAAACGCTAGGAGTAGGCGATTAGCCAAATTAACATGAGTTTTCGCTGAATCCAATTCGTGTAATCCTCAATTTCTTTATTGTTCCCGCTCCATAGCGGCTATCGGAGCGGTTTGATAAAAAGCGCCCTCGGAATCCCACATCTTTAGTGAGGGATTCCGAGGGCGCAAAACTGAACTTGACAAAATAAGAATAACTAACTTATTATAGG
>JAIRKH010000007.1 GCA_031260245.1 Treponema sp.
TTCGTATATATGCTTTCTCTACAATTTCCCCTATCCGTTCCTTTTCCTCTATGTGAAGTCCATGTATTAAGCTTATATCGGCAAGCGGGCGAGGCTAAAGGATGCGATGCGGACGACGATACCGCCGAGGAGCCATACTCCTCCAGATGCGGCAAGAGCGACGATAATTTCTGTTTTGAAGTCCACGTTTCGGGAGAGGAAGAAAATACGGCTGGTTTTGTAAACGATGGGACTGCTTATGGCGTCAATGACCCGCCAGAAAGGGCTGAAGGTGTTTCGATTAGTAAGCAAGGCGAAAAGACGAAGCGCTAGAACGACGGCGACGAAGCCGAGAACAAACGCGGCCGCTGACCAGAGGGAGCCTAGCAATAGGGCGAGAATGATACCGACGCTTACAGAGCCGAAGTTGGCTAACCGTACAAACACGCTGTTAAGTACCGACAAGACGGCCATTGCCGCGATGGGCGAGAGGTCGAGAAACCCGCCGACTTGCAATCCCAGCCTACGGAACCATCCCAGGTACGGATCCGTTACAACGCAGAGTATTTCCCCAGCTTTGCCGAAATTAACTCCGCCGAACCATGTCAGCAGAATCCGAATGAAAATAAGAAGCAGGTAGATACTTGTTAATGATGATAAAAAGGTGAATATTAAACGCATTTCTCTTTTGGTTAAGGTAAACAATGGGAAGTAGGTTGTTATTCTTGAATAACGCTTGAAATCATCAAGCGTTATTCGCTGTCTCAACCCGACTCCCTATTGTTTGTTTTCTAGATTAGTAGTCCATTCCCATGCCGCCGCCGGGGGGCATAGCAGGAGCTTCCTTCTTTTCCGGAACGTCCGTTACCGCGGCTTCGGTGGTGAGGAGGAGGCTCGCAATAGACGCCGCATTCTGCAAGGCGGAGCGCGTAACTTTTGCAGGGTCTATGATGCCCGCGCCAACCATGTCAACCCACGCCATCTTTGCCGCGTCAAAACCCACGCCCTTGCGGGAGTTTTTCGCTTTTTCCGCGATGACCGCGCCGTCGAGTCCGGCGTTTTCCGCTATCTGGCGAATCGGTTCTTCCAGAGCGCGTTTCACAATCTTGAAGCCGACTTTTTCGTCGTCAGCAAGCTTCCTGACGTCAGTTTTTTCGAGCGCGAGAATCGCCTCAATCAGGGCGAGTCCGCCGCCGGGCACGATACCTTCGGCAAGCGCGGCGCGCGTCGCGGACAGAGCGTCCTCTACGCGGTGCTTCTTCTCTTTCAGCTCCACTTCAGTCGCCGCGCCCACGTTGATGACCGCAACGCCGCCCGCAAGCTTGGCGAGCCGTTCTTGCAACTTTTCGCGGTCATAGTCGCTGGTAGTGTCCTCAATCTGCGCCTTTATCTGCGCGATGCGGTCCTTGATATCTTTTTCAGCGCCGTTACCATTGATGATAGTCGTATTGTCTTTGTCAATCTTGATGGTCTTGGCGCGTCCAAGCTGGCTGATGTCCGTGTTTTCGAGCTTCAGTCCGAGTTCTTCGGTGATAACCTGACCGCCGGTCAAAACGGCGATGTCTTCGAGCATGGCCTTGCGCCTGTCCCCGAAACCGGGCGCTTTCACGGCGCAGGTGCGGAGCGTGCCGCGCAGACTGTTCAAAACGAGCGTGGAAAGGGCTTCGCCGTCGACGTCCTCCGCGATGATGAGGAGGGGCTTGCCGGATTGCGCCACTTTTTCGAGCAAGGGCAAAATATCCTTCATCGTAGAGATTTTCTTGTCGTGAATGAGAATAAAGGCGTCCTCGTAGACGCTGGTCATGGTGTCGCGGTCGGTAACGAAATACGCGGAAATGTAGCCGCGGTCGAACTGCATTCCTTCGACGAAGTCAATGGTGGTAGACATCGTTTTGGACTCTTCAACGGTGATAACGCCGTCTTTGCCGACTTTTTCCATCGCGTCCGCGATGGTGGAACCGATTTCCAAGTCGTTGTTCGCGGAAACTGAAGCTACATGGGTGATTTCCTCTTTTTCGTTGATGTCTTTCGAGTTTTTCTTGATTTCCTCAACCGCGATTTCAACCGCTTTGTCGATGCCGCGCTTGAGTTCGATGGGGGTCATGCCTGCCGCTACCGCTTTTAGCCCTTCTTTTACCATGGAATAAGCCAAAACCGTGGCGGTTGTGGTGCCGTCTCCTGCCAAATCGTTGGTTTTCGTTGCAACTTCTTTCAAGAGTTGCGCGCCCATATTTTCATAAGGGTCTGCAAGCTCAATTTCCTTCGCTACCGAAACGCCGTCTTTAGTGATGGTGGGCGCGCCGAATTTCTTGTCCAAAAGCACAAGGCGCCCCTTGGGACCGAGCGTTACCTTAACGGCTTTGGACATTTGCTCAACGCCGTCAAGCAACTTGCGCCGAGCGTCTTCATTGAACAGCAACTGTTTTGCCATATTTTTCTCCTCTTTGCTCATATCAAACGCAAAAGTAAATTCGCGCCTGATTCAGAATTAGTTTTTAACCCGCACAGGGTTTTAGTTTGATATTTCGTGTATATAACATACTAAAAACAATGCGAAACGGCAAGAATTTTTTTTTCTTTTTTTTGGCGGCGTTGTACGAAGTCTGATAGAGAGACGACGCGCTGTAGTTTCTTAAAATTTGAACCGTGCATACGACAGTCTGACAGAGGACTTTAACAATTCCACAAATTCAGCTATGATACCTGCTTATGAACAAACTCATTATAAAAGGCGCCCGCGAACACAACCTCAAGAACATAGACCTTGAACTACCGCGGGAC
>JAIRKH010000062.1 GCA_031260245.1 Treponema sp.
GCGATGCCGGAGGTGAGCTTGAAGTTGCGTTCGTCGACTCCCAGCATCATGGATACGGCGAGGCGCCCGGAGTAGGCGTTGGTGAGGTTGATGGCGATGGAGGCGAAGACAAGGTAGACCAGCCCCAGAAAAGGATGCCCTTTTTCCGCCAATACCGCGGTGATGTCCCACTGTCCGGTTACGGTGATCAGCACCGCGCCTATGCACAAGAACGCGCTCTGGGTCAGAACCGTCAGGGCGCAGGTCCCCGCGACTTGCGCCCTGGTTTTGCAGTGCCGGAAGACGTCTCCGATGATAACGCCCGCCAGGGCGCAGGATCCGACTATCGTGGTTATGGCCGAAACAGCCGGAATCCGCTGACTTGGACGATAGGAGAAGGCCGCCTCCGCGCCGCCGTCCAGCGAGAAGATCCCGTACAGCAGTATGATGGCGCAGATGGGAACCGACACATAGCTGAAACGCTTCATCCATCTAAAGCCGCTTATCGCGACCACCGCGGTGATGGATCCCCAGATGAGGACGCCCAAGACCGGGGGCAGGGACATGCCGGTGAGGGTTTTCCACACGGCGCTGAAGCTTGCCCCCAGGGTAACCGCTTGTATGGAAAACCAGCCTATACTGGCGATGGCTATAGGCATGCTGGTGATGATCTGAGCCGCGACGCTTCCCATGGCCACCGCGGCCGCGGAATGCACCGAGACTCTGGTGTCGCTGCTCTGCATCCCGATAAGGCAGCTATACGCCCCCACAAGCCCAAAGCCGGCGAGGGCGCACAGGACCAAGGCGCCTAAGGAAAGCCCGCTTTGGAGCATTCCTCCTACCATAAACAAGGGAAGGCACATATAAGCGCCCACCCACAGCGTCGTGCATCCGGGGCCGGTCTCCTGAAAGGGAGCCATAAAACGATGCTTGTAGGGAGCCGCTATAGGGGATGAGAGCGGATCGCCATGAGCGGCTGACGGGGTATTCATAACTTTTCCTCCATGAAATAACAATATAGTTGTTCGCGCAACGCGATGTTACTATAGGGTAGTACATTTCATAAGAAAACGCAAGAGCCGCGCTATGATGGAAAATCACAGTCGCGAGCGCGGACGCTACATAGGGTCGCAGGGCGCGTGCGGGTGTCTGGCACGGGTCGCGGGTGTCTGACACCGTACGGCGCGCTATGATGGAAAATCACAGTCGCGCGCGGACGCTACATAGGGTCGCTAGGCGCGTGCGGGTGTCTGGCACGGGGCGCGGGTGTCTGACCCCGTACGGGGGGGGGAGCGGCGGCGTCAGCATAGGGTCGCAGGGCGCGTGCGGGTGTCTGGCACGGGGCGCGGGTGTCTGACACCGTACGGGGGAGTGGACTGATGGGACGTTTATATCGGCAAAAATACCGGATACGGAAAAAACAGCCGACAGTACAAAGCGCGTAAAAATTTTTGCATCTAAAATTGGAATATGGAATGGACGGCTTTTAGGAAGCGCGCGGCTGGTTCCCACGCCCGCTCTCCGTAACCGCCTGCCATGAGCCATACTGAGGGAATTTCTCTTCTTGTCAGATATTCGTATATGAATAAATCTCGTTTAACGCACTGGTCCAAAGAGAGGCGCAGGAGTCCGCTTGAGGGGAGTCCGTCGTGTTCGTAAGGGTCTGTTCCGTCAACCACGATAGCTAAATCGGGGTTACGACCGCCTGAAAGCTCTTCGAGTTTATGGACGCCTTTCTTGAGTTCCGGTAGGTAATCGGCTTCTCTTTCTTTGTCAATGGGGATTTCAACATCGCAGAGGATAAGCGGGGCGCGGTTGAGAGGCGTCGCGGCGACGGTTTCATCATCAAGGGGCCACCCGTGAGCCATGTGTATAGAAAGGTTGAGGATGTTTTTCTCTCCGTTTAATTTTCCGGCTTCACGGGCGAATTGTATGAGTTCCGCGCTTCCACAGCCTTTGTGCGCGTCTACGTCAACGAGCCACACGAGGTTTGAGTCTGTCTCGGCGAGTATTTTTTGCGCCGCTATGACGACGTCGTTTAGTAGGCAGAAGCCTGCGCCTGTATCGTAACGAGCGTGGTGCATTCCGCCGCCGAGGTAATAGCAAAAATTATCATGGTCTATTCTCTGTATCGCAAGGCGGCAGGCGAGATAGGTTCCCGCGACTTGCTTAAGTACGGTACCGAAGAGCGCGGTCAAAGGCTTTCTTGCTCGTTCCGGCTTGTAGCGATTCGGCCTGCCGTCTTTGCCTACGAGTTCCCACGCTGTGATTAGACGTTTTTCCAATCCCTGTCTGTAGAGGTCCGCGATAAAGGTCTTGTCGTGCGTCTGTTCGAGGTCGGCGCGGGTGATTATATTCTCGCTAGAGGCGTTTGCGCCGACGGCTGACGCGGCTTGGGCGAGGTTGTGGACTTTTGTCTTGCCGTCTAACGCTTTGTTTTGTCTTAAAAAGTTAATTATCTTATCCGCACGAGAAGTGGATATGGGTATCATAATGCCGTAGTCTTGGTGAACTGTGGTTACAGTTGGGTCGTATAAAATCATACGTGCATTATAATGACATATTTTGGTTGGGTCAAGATTATTACTCGCGTTACACGCTATAACCGAAATGACGTCCACAGATTATGCTGTCGAGGGGCTGGGATAACTCTTGCAATATTTTCAAAATATGGCTATAGTAATCTATGGTTCGGTTACGCGATGTTTTGGATTTTCTGAAGCGGGTTAATGAACAGACGCGATTTAAAGGGATTGTGCGGTATGACGAACCATTGTCCGCTCATACGACGTTTAAGGTGGGGGGACCCGCTGACGTTTGGATTCGTCCTTCCGCAGACGTCTTTGAGGATTACGCGGCAAGCCTCCTCACATCAGCCCGCGCCGAAGGAACGCAAGTTTTTATACTGGGCGGCGGCGCAAATATCGTGCCTCAGGACGCGGGTTTTCGGGGTATTGTTTTGGACGCCGGCGGGTATGCGGGGCTTCTCGCAGAAGAACCCGGCGCCGCGACTTTTGCCGCGGGTTCGCCTGTGGACGCGGCTGTGGAAACCGCCGCGATTAGGGGCTGGGGAGGATTTGAGTTCCTCGCTGGTATGCCTGGGTCAATAGGCGGCGCTGTGTATATGAACGCGCGTTGTTACGAAACGTCGGTGTCAGATAGGCTTATGGAGACTGTTGTATTAGAGCTTGACGACGGCGTTTTCCGAAAGAGAGCGATACCTTTTCGTGAAACCGACTTTGGGTACAAGAAAAGTCCTTTTCAGAACGAAAGGATAGGCGCAGATAGGCAGACGCTTATACTCTCGGCGAAATTCTCCATATGTCAACGAGAGTCGGCGTTTATACGCGATGAAATGGACGCGCGCCGAAAGGACCGCGAAACCAAGGGGCATTACAGGTTCCCGTCGGCAGGTTCGGTATTTAAAAACAACCGCGCTTTCGGCAAACCAGTCGGCAAAATCATAGACGAGCTGGGCTTGCGAGGGCTTTCTCGCGGCGGGGCAATGGTCGCGCCTTTTCACGGGAATATTATCGTCAACACGAGCAACGCAACCGCAACGGACGTCCGTCTTCTGACGGACGAAGTGAGAGAAATTGTCCGCGAAAAAACAGGATTCGTTCTCGAACCAGAGATTATCTTTTTGTAAGGGGTGAAATTTTGTCGACAGACTTTATTACTAAATTTCTATCCGCGCATGAAGCGGAATTGATTTCGCTGTGCAAGAAAATCGTCACAGCCGGCGTTATTGCACTGGCGTGCCGTCTCTTGATGACCATCGTGAGAAAAATCACGACCAAGGTAAGTAAGGCTAAACTTGGAATCGACGAAACTATTCTGTCGTTGTTGAGAATCGTTTCCAAATACGCGCTCGTCGTCATTGCGATAATCATGATACTCGGCGTGTTTGGAGTCAATACGACAGGGCTGGTAGCGATCTTGGGCGCGGCGGGCGTCGCCGTAGGACTTGCTCTCAAGGATACGCTCGGCAACATAGCGGCGGGTATCGTGCTGGTGCTACTGCGCTCATATCGTAAGGGCGATTTCATCGAATTTGGCTCTTTCATGGGAACCGTGAAGGACTTCGACCTCTTCACCACATCCCTTGAAACTCCAGACGGCGTATTCATCTCTGCGCCCAACGCTTCAATCTGGGCGTCGCCGCTCAAAAATTACAGCAGAAACAGCAGACGCCGTATGGACTTCACCATCGGCATTTCCTACAGCGACTCGATTGAAACCGCCTATCAGACCTTACGAGCTATCGTAGACGCGGAACAACGATTCCTCAAAGATCCAGTTCCCCAAATCATGGTGCAGTCACTAGGCGACAACGCGGTAAATATTACTCTTCGCGCATGGGCGGAAAGCGGCGTGTATTGGGACGCTTATTGGTTCCAGATGAAGAACATCAAGGAAAAAATAGAAGCCGCGGGGCTTTCTATTCCTCTCCCGCAACGAGATATTCATATCGTCGAATACAAAAAGGATAAATTCGCCAAGAGTCGGGAATAGATTTTAACTTGTCAGCGTCGCCAATTATTTGTAGAACGATTTTGGGTTATTGAAGCCCTGCTATCGTTTGCGTTTGCGGGAAGAGTTGACGAACCGCTCGAAGTCGTTTATGTTTCTGACGAGTATCCTGTCTGGCAATATTTCTATCCTGTGTTGCGTCTCAAAATGCCCCAGTATAGTTCTGACTTCGGGGGTGTTCATGCCCGCCCAGTGAGCGACTCCTTCAACAGTTGTTTTGAAGTCTCGACGGGTGGTGGTACGTTCTATATCGGGCATGGTTTCGTCCAGCATAAGGAATACGTCGGCTATCTTTGCCTGCGGGTCGTCAAGGGTCAGAATCATAAATCGGCGTTTCTGGTCGTAGATGCGTTTGGTGAACATCTTGAGAAGCTTGAGGGCTATTTGCGGATTGCTCCTCATCAGAATGTCAAAATTTTGACGGTTGAACTCCAAGACTTTCACATCGTCCAGCGCTATGGCCGTGGCTGAACGCGGGGAGTCCTCCAGAATCGCCATCTCCCCAAACATCTCCGACGGCTGTAAAATATCCAATGTTTTTTCAATTTCGCCTACTATCTTGACGAGCCGCACCCTTCCAGACATGATGAAGTAAAAGGTGTCGCCCCGCTCGAATTCTGAAAAAATCATTTCACTCGCCTTGTAAGTCTTGGCAAAGCGGGCGAAAGCTTCGAGTCCCGCCATTACGCTCCTCCTAATCTCTTTATAGCGGCGTTGATATTCTCTTTGACGCCGACGTCGGTTGTTAAATTCAGCGCTTTCTTGCAGAAAGAAAGCGCCTGTTCCGCGCGCCCGCATTGTTCATGGGATTGTCCCATAAATAAGAGCGCCTGTCCCACAGAGGCGTGTTTCGGCTTCTTGGCGAGTAGTTGAGTGTAATACTTGATACATTCTTCATATTTGCCCATAAGGAAAAGGCATCGTCCCATCTCAAATTCGCCTTTTTCTGCAAAATCAGCATCGCTTGAATCCACGATTTTTTTCAAAACCTGATATGCAGGCAAATATTTTTCCTGGGATATGAGTTCCTGCGCTTCTGCATAGAGCTTAGTCGATTCCAAATCTTCACTCGGGGCGACTCTGATAAGCCCGTCTCCGTAGCGCGCAATGTGCGTATCTGCGGACCTGAGGTAGGCTTCCGCCTGCTCCGCCTGTTTTCCAGTGGGATAGTAAGACAAATAACGGTCGAATATATGGCGCGCATAAGCGTACTTCTTTTTCTTGAAGTAATAGCCGCCCACTGCAAAGAGTCCCGCGTCTGGCGCTTGAGTCTTTTCTTCTTTCAGAAGCGAAGCGACCTGTTTGTGAATGCGCCGCATCTGGTTTGAAAAAACTTTAAGCATTTGCATAACGAGTCCCACATTCCCGTCCGCAACCGACTCGAATTCAGGTACCGTAAAACTAAGAACAACCGAATTCTCCAAAACAACAGCGTTTTCTTCGCGAGGATAGCGTCCAAGCGCAGACTTCACCCCAAAAAACTCGCCTTTACCCAGCGTTTCTTTCACTTCTTCATACGTCTCAAGGTCTTCTGAAATCAGACAAACCTTTCCCGCCTGTAAAAGCAGTACCGTTTCCGCCTTGTTGCCTCGAAAATAGATAACAGAATTCGCCTGGTATTGTAACGCTTTCGGCATTTATTCCTCCGGTTCAAACGGCAAGAAGTCCAGCGTTTTCTTAAAGCCGATCTTCTTGCGAGCCTCAATGTAGAACTTTGCAGGATCCCCAACGACGAACATAGAACGCCCGTCTATATTAATCTGACTGTAATCTTCAGGAACGGTTCCGCCCAAGAATTCAATGAACCGCATCTCCCCGAGCATGGGTTTGCCCGCTATAGTCAAAAGCTCGACGTCTTTCATATCCGCGCTCGCAAGGTTTTCAAACGGGTCGTCGTGCTTCGCCTTGAGAACCAAAACGTCCGCCAATTTTCCTGATTCGAGCGTTCCTAAATCTTTCTGAAGCCAGAACGCCTTTGCCGCGTTTTCCGTAATCATCTTGAATATAGTCGCGGCCGGTAAATCTTCCCCGTATAATTGGCGGTAGAGGGCGCGGTCATAGTGAATTTCCTCGAAAAGGTTGAAGCAACCAGAGTGAGTCGAATCCGTGCCTATGGTAACGTTGACGCCCGCCTCAAGCAATTTTCTGATTTTACATGTGGTATTGAACATGAACATATTGGATGCGGCGCACCAAGAAACACTTGCGCCCGCCTTGGCCGTCTTTTGAATATCCTCGTCGCTAAAAGCGAGACAATGGATAAAGAGACAGTGTTTGTCAAGAATTCCCATCTTTTCGAGTTTTTTGACTCCGTTCATCGCCTCTTCGTCAAAACCCTCGGCGAGGTGCGTGATGAAGGGCCACTTGTTTTTCACCGCCCGCTTATGCTCAATCTCGATGCCGTCCCCCCATTTCAGGTCGTATGAGGAAGCTTCATGGGCAAGTCCATAGTTGGTTATCGCGCGAATGGGCAGTTTCGGCAAAATATCCTTATTCCACGCATGGGGAAAGTGGTCGTTTACCGTCGTAACGCCCGAAAATAGATTCTTATAAGAGCTGAACGTATACATATCTTCTATTGAAAGGTTTGAACGTTCCATGTAGGTGTCTGAAGCCTTCAGGTCGTTATCCCAGGGAAGCCAATTAAGGTAAAAATTACCCGGTTTAGGACCCACGCGAGGCAGGTAATTTCCCCGCATATGGTCATGGGTATTGATGAGCGCCGGATACACTACGGACGCCCCGTTCAACTCAACAACCGTTCCTTTTTTATTCGCGCTTAACTTTTCTCCTTCCACGCTGATGAAACCATCGCGGACTTTTTTACTTGAACTGACGATAACGCCGTTTGACAATGTATATTCAGCCATTATCCCCTGCCTTCATTTAGATTTATGGTTATGATGAAATAGGAATCTCTGAATCGTTTTTTCTACATCACATCCAAAATTATTATAGGTCTAACTAATAAAATAGTCAAGTCTAATTTTTGTCTATTAGATAAAAATCGTTTCTATTCAACGGCGGCTGAAAATCTTGGAACAAAAGGCGACGGAGAGAAAAACCGCGCCGGCGACAATGACTGTCGTCGCGCCTATGGGAAAATCAAACGTCCACCCAAAAAATAGTCCCGTTAGAAAAAAGAGCATCGCGAACGCGCTTGACCGCGCCATCATGGAGGCAAGGCTCCGCGCTCCCGACGCGGTTCCCGCGGGTAGGGTGAGCATAGCGATGAGCATAACTATGCCGACGAAGGTTTGCAATAGCACAACCGCAACGGCCGTGGCTATCAGGACGCAGAGGGAAACCGCGTCCGTGGGAACGCCTCGCGTGCGCGCGAATTCCGCGTCAAAAGAAGAGGCTTCTATTTGCGGGTAAAACCGCGCCGTCAGCGCGACGACGGCGATATCCATCGCTCCGAGTAGAATAAGGTCGCGGTTCGAGATAAGCAGAATATTGCCGAAAAGATAGGTTGACGGGTCCGTGTATCCCGGGGTTTTCGCCATAAAAAGCACGCCTATGCTCATACCGATTGCCCATATTGCGTTTATGACCGTGTCTTCCCGCTGTTTCGCCTTGATTGTTACCAAGCCGATAGCGACAGCGGCGAGAGCCGCAAAGATGAACGCTCCAAGCATAGGCGGGAACGCGACGTCCGTCGACGCGGAGACGAAGAGCGCCAGGCCTATACCGCCCAAAACCGCGTGAGATACGGCGCCTGCAAGACTCGCTATACGCCGAACCGTTATGAGGGAACCTAGGGTCCCAAAAAGCACGGCGGACAACACTCCCGCGATAAGCGCGTTCCGTACAAACGGAAAATCAGGATTGAATAATACCGTAAAGAAATTCATATTACTATTTTCTCGTTTCCGGGATAGCAATCATCGGCGGACGCGCTTTGGTTATGCAAAATACGGCGATCGCCGCCGCTGATTTCGTGCTGAACCACGCCGCCTTCCCCCATACAAAGAACCCGGTCAACGAGGTTTGACACAAAATCCCGGTCGTGGGTAACGACGAGAATCGTAATCTTTCCCTTGAGTCGTCCCAGAGCGACGTTCAAGCGTTTTTCGCTGTCTATGTCCATGTTCGCGGTCGGTTCGTCAAGCACAAGAAAGCGCGGGTTTATAGCCAAAGCCCGCGCAACCAGCGTCCGACGTCTTTCTCCGCCGGAAAGAGCGGCGTACGGTCTATCAGTCAATGCGGTAAGCTCAAGCGCCGCAAGGGCTTCGTCGACGGCGTTTTTGTCTTCGTCTGTGTATTTCCGTGAAAACGGACGCAAGCGTCCCATTCTCGCCACATCGCCCACGCTAATAGGGAAACTTTTGTCAAAAGAAACGTTCTGCGGCACATAGCCCGCTTTCTGGTTGGAACGGCTGGGGCGTTCTCCAAAAAGCTCCACTATTCCGTCGTCGGGCTTTTCTAATCCAAGTATCAGCTTCAGAGTCGTAGTTTTACCCGCGCCGTTAGGGCCCACAAGCGTAACGAATTCTCCTTCGTGTATATGAAAACTCACGTTTTTTAGCGCCTTCACCTCATTGTAAGCGAAAGAAACGTTATCAAACAGTAGGCAAATATCGGTTCTTGGATGTACTTTTAGATTTTTCATAATTCTCTATTTACGACGCTTTCTCCCAACATTTCTCCCATGTGACGGATATTCTCAAGCCAATTTTCGGCGAGCGGGTCGAGCGGGACAACTTCGGCGTCTATGGAGCGAGCGACGGTTTTCGCGGCCGCAATCGGGAATTGCGCCTGCACGAACACCGCCCGCGGCCGCGCTTCCCGGGCTTTCTCAACCAAGCGGAAGAGGCTCCGCATAGTCGGTTCTTTGCCGCCTTCTTCAATGGCTTCTTGGAGGACGCCGAACTCGTCCAGAAAATATCCAAACGCCGGATGATAGACAAACACTGACGTTCCTTCCAATGAAGCAAGCCGCCTATGCAGACGCTCGAATTCTGCGTCTATTTCCGCGCAAAGATTCTCGTAATTGTTTTGATACTTTTCCGCATTGTTTGAGTCAAGAGCGCAGAGGGAGTTTTTGATATATCGAATCGCTGTTTTCGCAGGTTCTCTCCCCAGCCAAGAATGTCGGTCAACGTCCTCGTCGCCGTCCATTTCATTCGGGGCGAGGCTTCTAAATACAACGCCCTCCGTCGTATCAATAATAACGAGGTTCTTGAAGTTGTTTTGAATTTTCGGTTTGAGGCTCAACTCAAATTCCGCGCCTGACAGCAACCATACATCCGCGCGCGCAAGTTCGGATAACCGCCTGGGAGACGGTTCAAATGTGTGAAGATTCTGCCCTGGGCCCGCAAGCGGGACTACCTCAACGTTATCTCCAGCGATTTGTTCGACAAACCACGCCTGAGGCAAGATACTCACCGCGACGACGGGCTTTCCGTCTTCCGCCTTGCCCGAACATGAAACGAAGGCAAGCCAAAAAAGACGGAAAGCGGCTTCACGCGAAATCCGGCCGATGCGACTATTCGTCATCGTAACCTTCGTAACCCGGCGGCTCATCGTCTATGTCAAAGCCGTCAAAATCATCGTCGTCGTCAAAATCGTCTTCGTCGTCAAAGTCGTCGTCAAAATCGTCGTCGTCAAAGTCGTCTTCGTCGTCTATTATTCCCAACGCGAAGAAGCGATGTTTGTTGTCGTCCATATCATCAGGGCTTGACGAACATTTCAGTATACTATTTGCATTCATAATACCTCCTAATATTTGAATTTGAGCCGCTTCCAATCGGTTTTCAGAATCGTCTCATTTAATAAAAGATATAAATAGTTTTTTAATGTATGTCAAGAGCATTTTACATTTTTTCTTTCATATTTACCCATCGCTCCCATTAAAGAAGAGGCTTCAGTAGTTTACGCCGCTCACAAAAACCCTCCGTCCACGAAAGGTTTGTCATTATACTTTCTCCACCTGATTCTTGCCGAGCAGTCCAGAAGGCTTCGCCATAAGCACGATGATTAGCAGGACAAACGCGAACGCGTCGCGGTAGCCAGTGAGCGTAGGCAGAAAGGCGATAATCATGATTTCAATGAATCCAAGCAACAGCCCGCCGAGAACCGCGCCGCCTATACTGCCGATGCCGCCGATGACCGCCGCAATGAAACACTTCAACCCCGGAATCATGCCCATTGTCGGGTTTAACTGCGGGTACTTTACCGCCCACATCATCCCGCCAATAGCCGCAAGCACAGAACCTACCCCGAAGGTAAACGAGACAATCTTGTTCACGTCAATCGCCATGAGTCGCGCGGCCGCCAAATCTGTGGAAACCGCGCGCATTGCCATGCCAGTTTTCGTCTTCATCACGATAAGTAAGAGGATAATAAGGATAATCGCCGTTAGCAGGGGAATAACCAGGCTGATGTAGGAAACCGACACGCTCCCGAAACGGACGACGCGGTCAAAAACCGTCGGTATGGGAAAGCCTTTGGGTCTACCGCCGAAAATTACAGTTGCAAGGTTTTCTATGAGGAAGGACGCGCCTATTGCGCTTATCATAATGGAAATTTTCGGAGACGAGCGCAGGGGTTTATACGCGATACGTTCCAAGCCTATGCCGAAAATACCGGTCAGCCCGAACGCTACGACAAAACCCACCCACCACGGCATAAAAAAAACCGTTATCGCGTAAAACGCTACGTACCCGCCGAGCATAAACACGTCTCCGTGCGCGAAGTTTATGAGCCGCAGTATGCCGTAGACCATGGTATAGCCTATGGCGATAAGCGCATAGAGACTGCCTAAAGATAAGGCGTTGGATAGATGTTGTAAAAAAAGTTCTATAGTCATATTTTCTTAAGAGTCGGCTCAAACGGCGGTCTAAAGGAAGAAGGGGGACAGCGGAAACGAATAAAACCTAATTCTACGCCTTTCGCCCATAACCGTAATCCGTTAGACCCTTATCATATTTTGAGACGCCCGTCTACCTATGGGTTCACGATGGTTTTGAATACGAATTTACCGCTGTTGACGGTTTTAATGAAGGCGCTCTTGGTAGCGTCTCCGTTTGCGTCAAGAGTAACGGTGCCTGCCGCTCCTATGAAACCGCTGGTCTTGGCGATGGCGTCGCGGATTTTGTCTGGGGCTGTCGATCCTGCGCGTTTGATAGCGTCGAGGGTTACGAGGTACCCGTCGTAACCGAGCGCGGTGACGGCCGCCGGTTCTTTGTTGTATCGGGAACGGTACTCGGCGAGGAATTTCTCCGCAACTGGGGACGCCGCGTATTCGGAAGCGAAAAATGTGGAGAAAGTCGCGCCTTCTACGCTCTCCTTGCCCACGTCGATGAATTCAGGCGTTTCCCATGTATCGCCGCCGATGATGGGAATCGTGATTCCCAATTCGCGGGCTTGCTTGATGACCAGGGCGGATTCGGTGTAGTTGCCCGGCGCGAAGATGACGTCGGGGTTCAGGCTCTTGACCGTGGTGAGCTGGGCGCTGAAGTCTAAGTCTCCAGTGTTGTAGTTCACGGCTGTAAGTATCGCGCCGTCGTTATTGGTGAGCGCCTTAAATGTGTCGGTGAAGTACTTGGCGAGACCGATCGAGTAGTCGTTAGAGACTTCCTGGACGATGACCGCGGTACGAGCGGCGAGGTCGTTGTAAGCGTAGTTCGCCATGACCGTGCCTTGGAACGGGTCGATAAAGCAGACGCGGAAGTACCAGTCGTTGCCCGCGGTAACGAGCGGGTTGGTACAAGAAAGCCCAATCGCCGGAATACGCGCGTCTTTCAGGATTTCGCCGCCAGCTATGGAAAGGGACGAGCCCCAAGAGCCAAGAACGGCGTTGACCTTGTCCTTATCAACCAAGCGTTGCACCGCGTTTGCGGCTTCAACCTTATCCGACTTGTTGTCGACGACGACAAGCTCTACTTTGTAGGTCTTACCGTTCACGTCAACGGTGGGGAAAAGCTCGTTGGCGAGACGTATACCCTCCACTTCCATTGCGCCGCCCGCCGCGTTTGCGCCAGTCATAGGCTCAAACACGCCGATCTTAACGACGTCGCCGGCATTCTCTTTTTGACACGATACGAACGACAGCGCCAAAACCGCAATCAATAACAGAATGACGAATTTCTTCATCTATTCCCTCCTTAAATATTAAAACGAAACACGCAAGCATGAACGCTTTATGGTTTAATTTTATTTTGATTATGAACTAAAGCGGGAAAAAATGCAAGCTTATTATAAAAAAATGTAAGGGTTATAGTTCGCTCCTGCAATGTGGAAAAACCGCCCTCCTCTCAATCCACCTCTTGATTTTTTTTGCGCAGGCAAGTAAACTTATTATATAAGGAAAAAAAATGCTTTTATATAATACATTGGGGCGGGAATTGCAGGAATTTACGCCGATACAGGCGGGAAAAGTCGGCTTCTATGGGTGCGGTCCCACGGTTTATGACTACGCCCACATAGGCAACCTACGGGCTTATGTAACGCATGACATTCTTACGCGCGCGCTACGGGCGCGGGGCTTTGACGTGCGGCACGTGATGAACATAACGGACGTTGGGCATCTCACTGGCGACAACGACGATGGTGAAGACAAGATGCTCAAGTCTGCGGAGGAACGCGGCAAAAGCGTGCTTGAAATCGCCGACGCCTACACAGTTGCGTTCTTCGCGGATACGGATAGGCTTAATATCGTCCGTCCAACCATCGTCTGCAAGGCGACTGAACACATAGACGATATGCTAGCGCTCATCAAGCGTATCGAGGCTAACGGTTACACGTATTCTGCAGGCGGCAATCTTTATTTTGACACGACGAAGTCCGCGGATTACGGAAAACTTGCTCTTCTCCGTCCAGACGAACAGAAAACAGACTCCCGCGTGGAAAAGGACGACAACAAGCGCAATCAGCGAGATTTCGCGCTCTGGTTCACCAAGAGTAAGTATAAGAATCAAGCGCTTTTATGGGACAGTCCCTGGGGACGCGGCTACCCTGGCTGGCACCTGGAATGTTCCACCATGAGCATGAAATATCTGGGCGAACAGTTTGATATTCACGCGGGCGGTATGGACCACATCTCCATTCACCACACCAACGAGATAGCTCAAAGCGAAGCGGCTACGGGTAAATCCCCTTGGGTTAGATATTGGATTCACAATGAATTTCTGGTTTTGGACCGAGTCAAAATGAGCAAATCCGCGGGCGGCTTCCTCACTCTGCAAGTATTGGTTGACCGCGGTTACGACCCGCTTGATTACCGTTACTTCCTGCTCGGAGCGCATTACCGAAGCCAGATGCAGTTCTCGTTTGAGGCGTTGGACGGCGCAAGAAACGCCCGCAGGTCTCTAATCGATCGAACGCGGTCCTTATGGAAAAAATGGAAAAAGGCAAATCGTGCGGTTTCGACGGAAAGCGCGGACCCGTATCTCGAAAAATTCAACGCGGCGATGGACAGCGACCTTTCCACGCCGCGGGCGCTTGCGGAGCTTTTCGGCTTGTTGAAAGGCGCGGAAAAGGGCGAGGTCCGTCCGTCCGCGGCTCTTACCGCTGTTTTTAAAATGGACGAGACCCTTGGATTGAACATTAGGCGAGACGTCGAAAAAGACGAAGCCGCGCCCAAACCCGTTGAAGCCGCGGAGATTAAGGACATAGAAGAAAAAATAGCCGACCGCGCCGCGGCTAAGAAAGCCAGAGACTTTGCCAAGGCGGACGCAATTCGCGCCGCTCTTAAAGAAAGAGGCGTTGTTTTGGAAGACGCGCCAAATGGAACGGTTTGGAAAAAATTGATTTAGCCGTGTTATGTTCTATAAAAAAGAATAGACGCGAAAAACCCCACATAACAAGGAGAATTTTATGGGAAACACATTGGAAGACCTGAAAAACAGGCGGAGTATCCGCTCCTACAAACAGGAGCAGATAAAGGAAGAGGAACTCGACGCGATACTTGAGGCGGGTACGTTTGCGCCGAGCGGTATGGGAAGTCAGTCCGCGGTAATGGTCGTTCTACAAGACAAGGAAACGATAGCCAAAGTAGAACGACTGAACGCCAAGGTTCTAAACGACCCTGCGCAAAAGCCTTTTTACGGCGCGCCGATCGTGGTCAACGTGTTGGTTGACAAGAGTAAAGCTACTGGCGTAGAAAACGGCGCTCTAGTCATCGGCAACCTTATGCTTGCGGCGCAGGCTCTGGGCGTAGGCTCTTGCTACATTTACCGCGCCAAGGAAGTCTTTGAAAGCGCCGAAGGCAAGGAATTGCTCAAGCAATGGGGGTTAAAAGGCGATTATCTGGGAGTTGGGCATGTGCTTTTAGGCTACACCGAAGGACCCGCCCCAGAACCTGCGCCCCGCAAGGAAGACTACATTATCAAAGTGAAGTGAAAAGGCGACGAATTGCGTAATGGACGAAACTCAAAAGAACGCGATAAAGACGTTTAAGTTCGTCCGCTTGCATAATGAGCGAATAAGAGGCGGCTAAAGATGTTTGAGAAATTGACAGGAAGAGTGGCGGACGCGATGAAATTCATTGCGGGAAAGTCAACTATTACGGAAAAGAATATTGACGAGTCTGTCGACGTTATAAAGACCGCGCTGTTGGAGGCGGACGTCAATCTTCGCGTGGTACGGCGTTTTGTCAACGCTACGGTTGAGGAAGCCAAAGGTGAAAAGGTTCTTCGTTCCGTTGACCCCGGACAGCAGTTCGTCAAAATAGTGCACAACAAGATGACCGCGTTCTTAGGCGGGGAGACGCAGAGCCTTGTCCTGAAGGGACCGGATACGCTGTCGAAGATACTCATGGTAGGCTTACAAGGTTCCGGCAAGACGACGACGACAGCGAAATTGGCGTATCGGTTGAAGAAGAGCGGTAGAAAGCCGTTACTCGTAGCGTGCGATCTTGTGAGACCGGCGGCTGTGGAACAGCTTTCCGTGCTTGGAGAACAGATAGGCGCGTCGGTTTTCAAGCTCGACGGGTGCAAGGACAGCCTGAAAGTCTATCGCGAGGCGTTGTCTTTCGCCAAGCTGAATCTGATTGACGTTATGATAATAGATACAACCGGACGTTTGCAGATAGACGAACCGATGATGGCGGAACTTTTCCGTCTACAGCGAGAATCGGCGCCGGAGGAGACTCTTCTTGTCGCGGACGCTATGACCGGTCAGTCTGCGGTGGACATAGCCAAGGCTTTTGACGAAAAAATCGGACTCACGGGCGTTATACTTACCAAATTCGACTCAGATACGCGAGGCGGAGCCGCCTTGTCCCTCAAAACTATCACGGGCAAGCCTATTAAGTTTGTAGGAACCGGGGAGAAGACCGAAGACCTGGAAGTATTTCATCCGGAACGTATAGCCAGTCGTATCTTGGGCATGGGGGACGTTGTTACCCTTGTGGAGAAAGCCCAACAAGTTATGAACAAGCAGGAGGCGGCCGAGATACAGAAGAAGATGGAGAGGGAGACCTTTACATTGGAAGACTGGTTGAATCAACTTCGGGCCGTGAAGAAGATGGGTAGTCTTCAATCCATGCTTGACATGATTCCGGGGATGCAGGGACAAATCAACGAAGACGATATTGACAGGGCAAGCTTGAAGACTCAAGAGGCTATTATTTCCTCCATGACGAAGAAGGAAAGGGCGAATCATCTGATTATCGGACCGAGTCGAAGAAGTCGCATTGCGCGGGGGGCTGGCGCGTCCGTCGCCGAGGTCGCCCGTCTGTTGAAGCAATTTGAGAAGATGAAGACCATGATGAAAAAGATGTCAAAGATGAGCAAGAACCCCGCGTCCATGCAAGCTATGATGCAGGGTCGCAGGTTCAGGTAACAGACTTCGTCTGTATATGACGTTTTGAGGCAGGCAATAGGCAAACAGGATTGTTATGCGATACTTTTTTGTCTTCAAACTACAACCCGTTTCCTTTGCGGCAGGAAAGGGAACCGCGATCGCCGTAGGCGACTACGAAGCGATGCGGGCGCTATGCTGTATTTTCCACATAGACCCATTGTCCGCGCATAAAAACTATGCTAAACTTCTCCTGTGGATACCCGAATTGAACAGCTTAAAGCCCTCACCGCTTTTTTTGAGGACAATATCGCCCAGTATAAAAGCCCGCAATATGACGAGGCGAATACCCGCGCCGATTTTATAGACAAGTTCTTTGCGCTTCTGGATTGGGACGTTGCCAACAATCAGGGATTTTCGGAAAGCTATCGCGAAGTCGTCCGCGAGGATAAAGTAAAAATTGACGGAAGTCAGAAAGCCCCCGACTATAGTTTTAGAATCGGCGGGACGCGAAAATATTTTGTCGAGGCGAAAAAACCTTCCGTTAATATTAAAGACGCAGCCGATCCCGCTTTTCAAGTCCGGCGCTACGCATACACGGCAAAACTGCCGCTATCCATTTTGACTAACTTTGCGGAATTTGCCGTATACGATACCCGAATAAAACCAAATAAAAATGACAACGCCGGTATTGCGAGGATTTTTTATTGTACCTATAAAGAGTATGAAAAACATTTTACTTT
>JAIRKH010000099.1 GCA_031260245.1 Treponema sp.
CATTTCCTGATAAAGCCGGGCAAGGACGCTAATTTATCGGAAATAATGCAATGGATAAAGTGTAATTTCGCGAAGGCGTGGAACAAGGCGCATGGGCGGAAGGGGCATGTGTGGGGGGAACGGTTCTACTCGCGAATAATCAACGGGATAGAGGATTTTTTACGGACGCGGGAGTACATTGCGGAGAACCCTGTGAAGGCTGGGCTTGTGGAGCGGGCGGCGGAGTGGGCGTTTGGGAGTCTGTACCAGCGGCTACATCGACAATCCGACTTGGTAGACGAGCCTATTCTCGGCGATGTATGAGCGACATCTAGCGGACGGACGAAATGCGGTGTCTGACACCATAAGGCGATTCCGTCTTGACGGGAATAGCGAAGGCGAACACTAATTTACTAACCCCCCGCTTGTTAAAAAGTCGTTAAATATCCTTCGGCTGTTTCATGGCGGAGAACAACGCTAAAAATACCAATAATATTGAGAGAAAGCGCATGATTCCTGGGCTGACCGCCAAGATATTGTAGGTTCCATGGATGACGACCGCGGTCACGAAGCGCCATACCGACACCCCGGGCGATTCTTTCATAAAGAATACGGCCGCGCCAGCCCGTGCGCCGCAGGCCGCGTGCATGGGCGCGGTTGTGAAGCCTCGCAACAGAATTACCTGAACATTGTTCGCGCTATAAGCCGCGCTTTCCGCTAGAGCAAATCCGAGTCCAGCGACAAGTCCTATTGCCGTAAAATGCGACGCGTTTCGTTCTTTTTCTAATTTCTTGAAGGAATCCAAAAGTGAAAAGAAAAACGAGAGTAGGAGAAAGCGGCTGGACTCTTCAGTAAAGGCGACGCGGCAGAACACATTGAATAGAATACCTTTTATGTCCAGACTGGTAACAGGCGGGATAAAATACTGGACGACCGCGGCCGGCGCGATAGAGACCGTTCCTGTGAGGAGGCATAGAAGGAAAAGATTTGATGATACGCCGAGTTTTCTCCGCAGGAAAAAAGCCGCGAACACAGGCAGAGCTACTACGAAAATAGGCAAGAGTAGAAATAGCATAGGCGCTTCACCTCATTTCCTATTGCTCGCAATAAACCGTCGGGCGGTTTGCCGATTTTTTCTGCATAACGACCGTTACAGTTTGGATTGCATTCTTGATTTTCATGGGCGGCTCCTTCTTTTGTTTCGTTATCTTACTATAAGCGCCTCCAATATTCAAGTACGGTTAGCGCTTCTAAAAAACTTTCGTCGCTCAGGCGCAGACTTCGTCTGTTGGAAGACTTTTCATGAGGGCGTTGTTAGATATTGCCCGATCTTATAGTGTCAGACACTTGAAGGAAGCGGTATCACCTTCATACAACAACCTTTAAGAAGTCATAAAATAGACGAAATCTGCGAAATCTGCTTGATGTTTCTTCTTTAACTATGGTAATATATGCCAATCGGTGTAAATGAACGAGTTTACGGCCGGAAGGGGGAATATGAAAATTCCAGTCGGCGTTTTGGGCGTAATCGGTATGGTTGAGCAAAACTACATCAGCCTATTAAACGAACATCCATGGTTTGAAGAGCGGTTTGTCGCTTTACCGCCCCTTAGCGCCGGTAAGAAATATAAAGAAGCGGTTGCCGGACGATGGCAACTCGCCGAAACTTATACAGACGCGGCAGACGTCCCAGTCGTCTCTAACGCTTCGGCGCGCCGTTTCACGACGGACGTTCCCATGCTCATAATGGAAGTCAACCCTCATCACACAGACGTCATCCCTCTTCAACAGAAAAACCATGGTTTTGAAATGAAACGGACTATCGTTACCACCATGCAGGCGGTATCCGGCGCGGGCTATCCGGGTATCGCAAACCTTGATATTATAGATAACGTTGTGCCGTTCATCCGCGGCGAGGAAGAGGAAAAATCCGAGCTTGAGCCGCTCGAGATACTAGGAACCGTAGAAAACGGCGTCATAAAGCCAAAAGAAGAGGATAACCGCCCCCAACCCCGTAAAGATAGGGACGCGGATAAGTCCATGGCGGTTACGGTAGGATGCATCCGTCCGTGCCCGGTCTTTGACGTCTATTTTGCGGGACTATCTTATAACACGGCGCGGCCGTCGGCGATATTCTCAACACGGAACTACTCAAGGCTAAAGAGTCTCTGGACTAGGCGGCGGCAATGAAACACCTCGTTGAATTCAACGGCTTCCATGCCGCATTTGGGACAGACGGCTCAAAGGAAGTCGTTCACGGTATAGATTTCTTCATCAATGAACATGAAACATTCGCCCTTGTCGGCGAGTCTGGAAGCGGAAAGACCGTGAGTAGTCAGGCGATACTCCGCCTCTTGGACATACGCTATTCAGGCGAAATCCTCTTTGAGGGAAAAAACGTCATAACTATGAAAGAAGCGGAATTACGCTCCATACGGGGAAAAGACGTTGGTATGATTTTTCAAGAACCCATGACCAGCCTCAACCCGCTCCACACCATAGAAAAACAGCTCGCCGAGTCGCTCTTTCTGCACCAAGGGCTGTCAAGAAAAGCTACGCGCGCCGTTTCGCTTGATTGGCTTTTCCGCGTAGGGCTTAAGTCTGCAGAGAAGCGCCTCTCCGCTTATCCGCATGAACTTTCAGGCGGAGAACGTCAACGCGTAATGATAGCCCTCGCTCTCCTCAATAACCCTAAACTCCTTATAGCGGACGAACCGACCACCGCGTTAGACGTTACCATACAGGCGCAGATACTCGACCTTATCAAGACTCTACAGAAAGAACTCGGCATGGCGGCGCTTTTCATCACTCACGATCTCGGTATCGTGCGGCGTATGGCGGATCGGGTTGCGGTAATGAAAGATGGACGCATCGTAGAAACCAATACGTGCGCGCAAATATTCACTGCGCCGCAACAGGATTACACAAGACGGCTCATCGAGACGGACAACCGCGTGGAAAGCCCATTGTCCGACCCTTCGGCGCCGATTGTTGCGGAAGTCAAGGATATGCGCGTGTTTTTCCCCATAAAAAAAGGTTTCTTCCGCCGCGCGACAAGTTTTGTCAAGGCGGTTGACAGGGTTGACTTCACCCTCCGCAAGGGGCAGACGCTCGGCGTTGTGGGCGAGTCTGGCTCAGGTAAGACCACGTTAGGTAAAGCCTTGCTCAAATTGGAGAAAAGCAGCGGCGTCATCCGTATCAACGGAGCCGAAGTACAGAATTTGAACGAGGACAAATTCCGTCCCTTACGCCGCTCCATGCAGATCATCTTCCAAGACCCCTATGGCTCCCTCAACCCGCGAATGACCGTTGAGAATATCGTTGGCGAAGGACTGCTGATTCATCGCATCGGTACAAAGGAAGAGCGTCATTCCCGTGTGCTTGCGGCGTTACGGGAAACGGGCTTGGACGACGAGACGTTTCTGTCCCGCTTCCCGCATGAGTTTTCCGGCGGACAGAGACAGCGCATCGCCTTGGCGCGGAGTCTCGTGCTTGAGCCCGACATTCTCCTGCTTGACGAACCGACGTCCAGTCTGGACCGGAGTATTCAGTTCCAAGTGGTGAACCTATTGAAGGATTTGCAACAGCGGCGCGGGCTTTCCTATATTTTCATAAGCCATGACTTGCGGATAGTGCGGCTTTTGTGCCACGATGTTCTGGTTATGAAAGCGGGTAAGGTAGTCGAATTCGGTCCAATGAGGGAAATTCTGCAAAATCCCAAGGAAGCGTATACACGGGAATTGTTACGGACCGCGTTTGCGTAATGCGGATTTGCTATCCGCTCCTTGCCTGGATTGACGCTCGCGCCTATTCGCATAACGTTCCGGTTGTATGGACGTTTTTTTGCGCCCGATAAGGGAACAGCGTAACGGTCTCGCGGACGCAAAAAGAACGCGCCTACGAAAGACCACACAAATTATCTCTAAAGGACGGATACTTTGTGGATATTAGAGACAAAGACACAGGAAGGCGGATGACTGAATAATTGCGAATTTTTAAAAAATTTGATAAATCACTTGACATTTTTTTCTTTATATTATATTATATAGGCGTATGGTAGAGCAGTTGGCAGCTCGTCGGGCTCATAACCCGGAGGTCGTAGGTTCGAGTCCTACCCATACATTTTTTTATTTTATCATACCGAATTCCGTTAGCGCGCTGTAATTATAGATAAACGCTTCGTCCTTGAATCAAGGAAGAGAACAGATGATATTGTCTAACCCTCCGCTTAAATTTCGCTCTTCGTAGAGTATTATCTTTCTGAAACATTTAATAAGGGCGTCCGTGTTAAACGGTTTGTTAAAACCGCTTTATTAAGGAGATTTTATGGCCGATTTAGATGAAATTAAAGCTGAAAAAGATTACCATTTGGATAAACCTTTTACCACAGTCGGCGATTTTCATGTAAAAGGCGCGGGAAACCTTGACTGGGGCATGAGGAAACGCCTTTCCAACATATTTAACCCAAAAACGGGTAACACGGTGATGTTTGCCTTTGACCATGGTTACTTCATGGGCTCGGTATCTGGGCTTGAGCGGCTCGACCTGCTGATTCCGCGGCTTGCGCCGCATATTGATGTGCTTATGGGGACCCGCGGCGCTCTACGGACGAGCGTGTCTCCTTCCTTCCGTAAGGGTGTGGCGTTGCGCGTATCTTCCGGTTCGTCTATGCTGAATGACGATTTGAGTCATGAGACGCTTGCCGTTGATATCGAGGATGCTATCCGCATGGACGCGGACTGTATGGCCGTGCAGGTGTTTATCGGCGCCGACGGACAAAAAGACAGCATCGATACTTTGTCAAAAGTCGTGAACGCAGGCAACCGCTACGGCGTCCCTACGCTCGGCGTGGTCGCTGTTGGCAAGGATATGGAACGCACCGACCGGTACTTCAAACTTGCCACTCGCATCATAGCGGAGCTTGGCGCGAACATAGTCAAGACCTATTATTGCGACCGATTTGAAGAAGTGGTTGCCGCGTGTCCTGTGCCGATTGTAGTTGCAGGCGGCAAAAAACTGCCAGAAAAAGAAGCCCTCGATATGGCTTTCAAGGCGATGCAAGGCGGGGCTTCAGGGCTTGACATGGGCAGAAACATCTTCCAAAGTCGTTATCCCCAAGCCATGGCTGACGCCGTTAGTAAGATCGTGCACGAAAACTTCACTATTAACGAGGCGTGGGAATTTTTTGAAGACACACGCTCTTGTTTATGACATTCCCACAGAGAATCCTTTAATTAAGCGGATTTAGAATCCCTCGTCTTTAGCGGGAGACAGAGTTTTATAAGCGGTCTTGTGCTCAACATTTTGACAGAGGGAATGATGAGGCAGACGCGTTGCGGCGCAACTTTTCTTGAAATTATCAAACTTTGTTCACAAAGAAAACTTCCCCAAACAGAGAAAATTTCGTTTAGTGTCTGGAACACAGCCGTTTTGAAATAGCTATTTCCGTACCTTTGTCAACTTTGAGCTGTGATGACGGCTTAAAAAACTCATTTTTTTGCCTGAATCAAAGCGCACCACCAAGACGGGTCCTTCGGCGTGGGCGCGGATTTCTATCACAGATCCGTAGCCATGGTCGTCGTTGAAAACGCGCTGTCCCGGCTCCCACGTATCGGTCTGCGACCGCGATTCCGTATTCGCCGTAATCTTTTTTGACTTAAAACCGTAAGGCGGCCGTCCGATAATCCGCACAGTAGCCGCGTCTATCTCGCTCAAAAAAACCGAAGGCTCCATCGTCCGAGTCCGACCGAATATGCGCCTGACCGCGCATGAGGTAAAATAAAGCTCGTTCATTGCCCGCGTCGCGCCCACGTAAAAGAGACGGCGCTCTTCCTCAAGGTCTTCGACTTCCTTGTCGTCGCGCGGAAACACGCCTTGCTCAACGCCTGTCATGATTACGCGGCGGAACTCAAGCCCTTTGG
>JAIRKH010000014.1 GCA_031260245.1 Treponema sp.
AGGCGGGGCAAGTCAAGGCGTTTCATCTTCTCGATGCAGGCGATTCCCGCCGCGAACGGCACAGCGGACAGCCAGTAACTGCCCGTGTAGGAGAGTCCAGAGACCGTATTCTTCAGGAAATCTTTGCCGCAGAGCGCGCTCACGTTGTAACCGTTGGCAAGCGCTTTGCAAAAGCAGATAAGGTCGGCCTCAAAGCCGAAGAAATGGTCGCTGCCAGCTAAGTCAAGGCGGAAACCCGTCCGCACATCGTCTATTATCAGTGCCGCGCCCGAATCCGCGCAGAGCTTTCTTACCTTTTGCCAAAAGCCGTCCGCGGGCAGAACGTTGTCCGCGAAGTTGCCGTGCCAGTAGGGTTGTGATATGACCGCCGCAATCTCGCCCTTGTTCTCTGCAAAGGTTTCGGCGAGTTTCTCATAGTCGTTCCAGGGAACGTAAAGGGAATTCGCAACGTCTTCCGGGAGTATTCCCGGATAGTCTATCTTCTGCGTCCAGGGCGCGACTCCGTGGTAGTAGCCTTTGAAAAACACGATTTTCTTGCGACGCGTGTAAGCGCGCGCGGTCATAACCGCGAGGGTGGTTGCGTCTCCACCGTTCTTGGCGAAGAAAGCCCAGTTCGCGCTCGCTACGGTATCTACAAGGAGTTCCGCGAAGTCTACCATGACGCGGGACGGGGTTGTGACGCAATCGCCTTTCTCCTGCTGTTTCGCGGCAGCCTCGTCGACGTCTTCGTCGTTGTAGCCTAGTACGTTGGGACCGTAGGCGCACATATAGTCTATGAATCGGTTGCCGTCGACGTCCCAAAAATACGCGCCTTTTGCCCGTTCCGAAAAGAACGGAAACGCGGTTACGGGCGCGAAACAGCCCTCGGCCGGTCCCTGATGTCCGTAAATACCTGACGGTATCGCCTTCAACGCGCGTTCAAAGATTTCCGCGCTTTTCTTATAGTTGTAAACTGATTTATCTGCCATAATACCCTCCTACGCTAAATACGCCGCAACCCTGTCCAGAATGCGGTTGACGTTATCCAACATTCCGAGGTTGCCTTTCATTACGATAAGACCGCGTCCCACGCACGCGAGCGCGCTCACTTTGCCGTCAAAGAGGTCGCGGGCGAGTCTCATATTCGTGAATTCCATGAGCGCGTTGAAATCTTTGGGGATTTGACGCGAACAGGAAACTACATGGTCCTTGAAGCTCAACGCGGCTTTCGGACCGTCCGCAATGGAGAGAACCACGGTTCCGTCGACGACGTTCGACGCGGAGAATCGCCCGATAGCGTCGTGATTGCCGATTTGCGTTACGGCTTGGGCTATCAGGTAAAACATAATGGTCGTGGAGGCGTTGAAGAACTCCGCGTCCGTAAGGTCGCTTGCGCGGAGAAAACTCTCAAGCAGTTTGGTCAATTCCGTGAAATTTTTGAGCAAGAAACCGATTTTCGCGAAGCCTTTGCTGGGAATGGGCGTCGCTGTACCGTCTATCACCGCGTTGAATTTCGCCGCCGACGAAAAGGGCAGTTTTATATCGCACCTTCCCGCTCCGGGCGCAACCGCGCACCCTTCCTGACTAAACGTCAGTCGTACCGCGGGTCCTTTGTTTATCGCGAAGCAGACCGTCAAAGGCTGTCGCGGCAGCAGGGCTTTCGCGTCCCGCGATAACTCGCACAAATCCTCCATAGCGCCGAGTATACCGAACATATTGACGTAGGCGTTTGTTACCGCGTCTTTTGCGGTACTTATCGTATTTTCCATGCTTTCCTCCTTATATTCTTTTGATTACGTCTTAATTATACCGCAAAAAAGAAAACCGCGCAACAGTCTACGGCTGTTTGTCTCGAAAATGGATACTGGTATAAACGCCCGCGTCGCGCCTGTTTGGTGTCAGACACCGCCTGCCTGCCCGACTCGCCGACTTTTACCGTTTCGTCAGCTTCAGAACGCCCAGCCCGGACGTATCCTGATACGAGCCGCCCGACAAATCGTTCCAGATAGCGACGCTCTGACGGGCGCCTTGGGCTGAAGCGCCGTTGATTTGCGCGTCAAAGCCGATAAGGACGCCTTCTTCCGCCGATATAGTCCGAAACGGTATCTTGAGACTGACGGTGTAACTTCTGCCGGAAACGCTTGTCCATGACTCGAAACCTTCCGCGGCGGACGATGGATTAAAAGTCGCTTCGTTGTCAAAATTCACGCGGTATTGAGCGTCGTCTTTCTCATAGTAGGGCGTCTTCTCGTTGTTTTCGTCAATGAATATCTCTACGGAATCTTGCTCGTAAGCGTTTCGGTTCGCCTTGTTCATTTCAGCGTTATTGACAGTCGCTAGCACGTAAAGGTTGTTTTCGTCCCAGAGAACTTTCGCGGTACCAGACGCGCCTTGCCACGCGGTAAGATAGCTGTCTATGAAAATCGCGGGCGCTTGGGACCACGCGGCCGCATTCGTCAGGTCCGGCGTACCATAAACAGCCTCGGACTGTTTCGTTTCTTTTTTCTCTCTCTTTTCTATAAACATCCTGTTTTCAGCGGTGAATTTATCCGGGTCCAACACCGCGAAAAACGCAGGTTTGGGACGGAGGCTGTCATTGAACATTGTTGGGCAAGCTTGCCTTCGCCAGCTCGATCCGTCGTCGATTCCCCACATGGTAACGCGCCCAATATGCTCCGCGTATTTCTTGAACACGTTGAAGAGCGCGGCATAAGCGAGTCCTTGCGTTATCTTCTGATCGTCCGTCTGTTTGCCCCCTTCGCCGCACTGCACGTCGAGTTCCGTAACGCTTACTTCCACATTGAGCGAGATGAATCTTTGTAGAGAATTTTCCACATTCGCGGGATTGGTATGGGTACTGTAATGCCCCTGCATACCGACGCCGTCGATGAGCGGCCTACCGTTTACGTCCGGGTTTCTTTCGTTTATATCCTTTACCATATTATAGACCGCGGCCGCCTTGCTCGGATTGTCCAGATTATAATCATTATAATAGAGTTTAGCCGTGGGGTCGGCTTCGCGCGCGGCTTTGAACACGATTTCCACATAGTCCGCGCCGATAGCTTTGAACCAGGGGCTTTGGCGGAGACTCGCTCTCCAGTCTTCCGGATTGGGAGGATTGTCGGCAATCGCTTCATTGAGAACGTCCCACGAGACGACTCTGCCTTTGAAGTGGTCCGCGACCGTTTTCGCATGGGTTGCGAGGTTGGCGACGGCGTCGCCGCGCGATACGCCCTCGCTATTCATCCACGCGGGCGACTGTTGATGCCACGCCAGCGTATGCCCATGAACTTTAAGTCCGCGGGAAACCGCTTTGTTGACGACGGCGTCCGCATCGACAAATGTAAATACGCCTTTGGTTCCTTGTAAATATTGAGGTTTCATGGCGTTTTCCGCAGTGGCGATATTATGGTGAGTCGTCAGGATATTGTAACGCAAATCGTCCATATCTACTCCGGACACGATGTTTCCGATGAGAAAATAATCCGCGTAAGCGTCCTTTAAAGACTGTGTTTTCCGCATATCCGCTTCCTTTCTACTTGCGCATCCGCCTATGGACAGCGATGCGATCAGACACAAAATAATTCTTTTTAGCATAGAATACTCCTCGTTTAGCCCGTTAGCAAGACGTATCTTTTTGCCGACGAAGCCCGTTACGGTATCATAGCAAAAATAACGCATTGAGTCCACTATGATTTTTTCTCCACGCGCGCCTGTATCGGTTTCATTTTTGTAAAGCGCTACAAGTGGTTCAATGTTAGATTTTCATTTAATTTTCTTATGTTTTTTACGGCGTTTAGGCGCGCTTGTGAGACTATGTGATAAAAAAACGCCCAACTATACGCCGGACGTTTCTTTATTTTCAATCAGACAACAAACGCTGTGGAACGTTATTCAACCTTGAAGAGCGACACCTCGCCCACGAGCGCCTCTATCTGCCGCTTGTTTTCCCCGCTTATGTTGTTCACATGGTTGACCGCTTCGTTTATCTGATCCGCCCCGGTCGCCATCTCCCGCATACCTTGACTTATCTCTCCTGTTATCTGTTCCAGTTCCTGACTCTTCTTTATCGCTTCGAGGCTCTTTTCCCTCATCGCTCCGGTTCTGTTCCTTATCACGCCCGTCATCTCTTGCAAATCGCTCACCGCTTCCAGAATTTGTTTGCTCCCCGTCCCCTGCTCTTCCATAGCGGACCTCACGTTTCCTTCCTGATCCGTTACCCGCGCAACGCTGTCGCTTATCGCCTCGAACTTCAGGAGCGTTCCCTCCGTTGACTTGGCTATCCTGTCAATCGAATCTTTTATCCGCTTCAACACCCCGCTTATCGTCTTTGATTGTTCGCCGGAAGACTCCGCGAGTTTCCGTATCTCGTCCGCCACCACCGCGAAACCTTTGCCCGCTTCCCCGGCGTGCGCGGCTTCTATGGCAGCGTTCATGGAAAGCAGGTTCGTCTGGCTCGCTATGTTCTGCATCACCGCGTTAATCTCCAACAGCCCGGCCGACTCCTTGTCTATCTCTTGTATCGCGGCCGCGACTTCCTGCACGCTGTCCCGCCCTGCGTTGGACGCCTGCGCGAGATTCGCGAGGTTTTCGTTGTTGTCGACTAGGCTTTGGGTTACGCTCTGGATATTCGCCAGCATTTCTTCTATCGCGGACGAAGACTGGTTCACGCAGTCCGCCTGCTTCTGAATCTGATCGTTGAGCGTATTAACGTTGTCGACGACGTCCGCCATGAGCGCGCTCGTCTCTTTGGCGCTCGCCTGCTGGGTTCCGGTTCGGGACGTGACGCTCTTGACGTTCGCGGCGATTTGCTCCACGGCGACCGCGGTCTGAGTCATGTCCGCCGCGAGAGCCGCGCCCGTTTGGGAAAGCGCGTCCGCCTCTTTCCTAATGGACAAGACGAGACTCTTTATCTTGCCCATCGTGAGGTTGAAGTACCGGGCAAGGTCCGCAAGCTCGTTTTTAGCCTTTATGTCAACGACTTTGGCGAGATCTCCTTCGCCTTCGGAAATGTCTTTAAGCGTAACGGAAAGATTGTTTATGGGACGGCTAATGGAACGCCCCAGCAGGTACGCGACGACCAGCCCTGTCGCGATAAAGGCCGCGCCGAAGGATACGACGAGAAATACCATGCGGTCCATCCCAGACAGCAATTCCTTACGGTCTATCGTTACGAAAAGCGTCCATTCAAAACCGGGTATGGGGGCGAACCCCGCGACCATCTCTCTCCCCTCTAATGTATACTGGGCGGAATCCATGTTCTCGCGCTGCGAAAGGCGTATGAGGTCCGCGAGGGATTGCATCGCCGGGTTTTTCACCGCCTCTTTAATGGGGTTGTACTGGTTTAACACAAAGTCTATGTTCTGATGAGAGATTATCACGCCGCTTTTGTTCGTCATATAAGAATAGCCGGACGAGCCGAACTTCACGTCTTTGGTAACCTCGTTGAGGGACGTCCCGTCTTGCCGCCCGATAAGCGCGCCCGCCGCGCCGCCGCCGTCGTTGGTAATAGGAACCGCGAACATGACGACCGGCTTGTTTATCACCTTGCTGATAAGCACTTCAGACACCGCTTGACTCCCGTGAAGAGCCTTTATGATATAATCGCGGTCCGCAAGGTCGGAGATGGTATCTTCCTTTATATACCGCGCCTGTCCTTGCAGGTCAACGATAGCCAAATCCAGATAGCCTAAACGGGCCACGCTCGGCGAGAGGCTCGCCTTTTGCCGCTCCCAGTCCATACTTCGGACGCTCTCGCTGTTCGCCAGTTCCTGCAAGACGTTAAGACGGCTATGTAAGTCTAAGACAACCATGTCCCTCCCTAACATAGCCTGATTCAACAGGGAAAGATGGGCTGTCTTTTCTAGCAGATTTAATGAAATGAAAATAGACGCCGCGCCAATGCTGGCGGACGCTATTAAAACGGCGGCTCCAATCAACAACGGAATCTTCAACGATAGTTTCATGATATAATTAACCTCCATATTACTACTTTTGATAGAGAAAGTATATACGTTATTATATCGGCTTGTCAATAAGCCGTTTCATTGGTTAAATGGGCTAAACTTGACCCACGGAATAATAACCACGAACCTCACGAACACATCCGATAAATAAAGTATGGATGGGAATGACCAACATAAAGGAATTTTTTATAAAGATAAAAGCTTTCGCGTTCAATCCCAAAGCGAAAATCATAAGAATTGTCCAATAAACCTGTTCGTGTTGGTTCGTATCTGTTTGTGGTTAAATTTTCTTTGCAAGGGCTATAACTGCTCTGGGCAGACGCCTGCGTTAGCGCGATGTAGGTTTGCCTAACCCTACGCAACCTTGAACCGGGAAACCTCGCCCATGAGCGCCTCAATCTTCTTCTTGTTCTCAACGCTTATGCCGTTCACTTGATTAATAGCGCTGTCTATCCGCTGTGATCCACTAGCCATCTCCTGCATACCGTTCCCTAAGAATAAAATTTTCTCAAAGAATAAAATTTCGCTTGACATATCTTAAAAAACGCCCTTATAATAGTTTAACGTTAAACTCTATGAAACGTTCAGATTGAATACCAAGGGGGGTTAGTTTGAAAAAAATGAGAAAATTGAAGGGAATAGCAACGGTTGCGACCGTTATTGTGATGGTCGGATGTACGACGACCATTCTGTCCAAAGGCGCGACGGATTACGCGGGACAATTCGAGTCAGCGCGTAAGCAATTACAGATAGCGGAACCCGCTACGCGGACGGACAAACAGCCGCTTATACTTGCCCATTATATGCCGTGGTATGAAGCGCCGCCTGTGAGCGAGCAGTACGGGTTTCACTGGCACCAAGGCGGCAGTAGATTCGACCCGTATACCACTCTGGCGGACGGCAGAGCGAGCATCGCCTCGCGCTATTATCCGCTTACAGGTCCCTACGACTCGAAAGACCCGGCCGTTTTGGAATATCAAGCCGCGCTTATGAAGATGAGCGGCGTAGACGGCGTGATTTTTGATTGGTACGGCGTCCGGGACGCGCTCGACTATAAGAGCGTACACGAGGCGACCCTAGTTATGGTCGGTATTCTCAAGAAACACGGGCTGAAGTTTGCGGTGTGTTACGAAGACCAGACCGTCAAACATATGATTGAAGGGAATTTCATAGCCAAAGCAGACGCTATAAACGTCGCAAGGGAGGCGTTCACGTGGATGCAGGAGCATTGGTTCACGGATGAAAACTATGTGAAACTGGACGGCAGGCCGCTCGCGCTTGACTTTGGTCCCCAGTTCTTCACGCAGAAGACCGAATGGGAAGAGATTTGGGCCGACGTTGACCCGAAACCGTTTTTCGCGGACATCGACAACCGCGTAAATTTTGCGGACGCTACCTTCAACTGGCCTCCCATGCACCTGTCGAGCGGCGGCAAGCTCGCGGTTCCCCGGCTTGTTACCTATTTGAACGCCTTCTACGAAAAGCAGAACGCCAAGCCCTTCCTCATTGGGACCGCGTTCCCGGAATTCCACGATATTTACGCGCTGGCCGGTGGAACAAGTTACGGGTTCCTCGATTATTCGGACGGCGAAACTTTTAAGCTGACCTACGACGCCGCGGAAAAAGCCCGTCCGGACGTGATTCAAATAACCACATGGAACGACTACGGCGAAGGGACCAGCGTCGAGCCGACCATTGAGCGAGGCTACGCTTCACTTGAGTATTTGCAGGATATGCGAAAGAAGCGGGACCCGGACTTCGCCTTCAACTATGTTGATTTACGCATACCCATTGAATTGTACCGCATAGCGGCGGGCGAAGACGACGCAAAGAAGCGGCAAGTCGAAGAGATTTACGCGGCGATTTTCGACGGAGACGCGGAAGCCGCGCGAAACCTGACTCGTTCCATGGGTATTGACTACGACTTCTCCGCCCGCCCCGTCCTGCGGGACGCGGGCGAATCCGCGCCAACGGAAATAGCCGCGGTGTTTGACCCGGCCGGCAGGAGAAACCTCGCGCTTGGGAGACCCGTCGTAACTTCGAGCAGGATTTACGACTTCACCGGGGCCAAAGCCGTGGACGGGGACCTCTCTTCCTATTGGGAGGGCGCGTCCGACAAGTGGCCGGCCGACTTCACGGTGGACCTGGTGAGCGCGGTAAAACTCTCCGCCGCGGTCGTCAAACTGAACCCGCAGCGCATCTGGGGAAAACGCTCGCAAACCATAGAAGTACTGATTAGTTCCGACAACGAAACCTTCACGAGTCTAGTACCGCCGACCGCCTACGTGTTTGACCCAAGCGCGAACGGCAACGCGATCGCCGTTCCGCTCGACGCGCAGGCGCGTTACGTACGCTTCGTCTTCACCGCGAACACAGGCGCGAAATCAGGTCAAATCGCCGAATTCGAGGTTTACGGTGAATAAAGCGAATTTCGAGTCGGGAATGAGACGCTCCTTGTCCCCGCGCTTCGGCGCGACGCCGCGTTCAACGCGCGGGAGCGATAAGGGACGTTTGCCCCCCCCCCCCGCACCATTCAATAAAAAACTATATATCCTCTTCGCGTTTTGTCTTATTCTTTTAACAAACTGCTTTTCCGCGCTGGCGGTTGACGAACCGGGCGCCCCAGAATATCCCTCGAAAACCACCGTCGCGGACGGCGGCGGACCCCTCGTTCTCGTTCACTATATGCCTTGGTACGACGGTCCCTCGACGAAGTCCCAAGAGAACGACCTCTCTGTGTACGGGGGGCATTGGACTGGCTGGGGCGCAATCAGGTGCGACGAGACGACCGCGGACCGCAAGGCGAAAATATACGCGCGCCAGTACCCGCTCACGGGACCCTACGACGGGGACGCGGAAATCCTCTTGCAATACCAGACCGCGCTTATGAAGATTGCGGGCGTGGACGGCGCGATTTTCGATTGGTACGGGAGCGACGCGGTGAACGACTTCGGCGCCATCCACGAAAACGTCAAGGCGGCAGTAAGGGTTCTGAAAAGCGCGGAACTTAAATTTCTTCTCTGTTATGAGGACAACACGCTCAATATGAGGGGCTATCAGAAAAACGACCCGGCCGCGGTCGCGGCGGGAAAACGCTCGTTTGATTGGGCGCAACGGAATTGGTTCACGGACGCGGCTTACGTTCATTACGAAGGCAGGCCTGTGGCGCTTTGTTTCGGACCTCAGTATTTTAACGCGAAGGCGCAATGGGACCAGGTATTCGGCGGCGTTGACCCGAAGCCGTATTTCGGGGATTTAGACAATCGGTATTCGTGGGCTGACTTTTCTTATAACTGGATACCCATGAGCCGCGCCGTCGACGGCGTTCTGTCTCAAGACGCGCTGACCAATTACCTGGACTCGTTTTACCGCGGCGCTCAAAGCCGAAAGCCCTACCGCATGGCGACCGTGTTCAGCGCGTTCGACGACGCCTACGAGCTTATCGGCGGGACGAGTTACGGGTACTTGGACTATGCGGACGTTTTCGCCTTGACCTTTGAGAAGGCGCTCGCGCAGTCACCCCAAGTCATACAAGTTGCGACATGGAACGACTATGGCGAAGGAACCATCATCGAGCCGACTATAGAGCGGGGCTATGCGGAGCTTGAGTACTTGCAGGACAGGCAGAGGGAATGGGACGCGGACTTCCCTTTTACCAAAGAAGACCTCCGGTATCCTTTGGAATTTTACAAATTACTCTACGCGGACGCGGCCGACTCTTGGCAGAGAGCCGCGATAGCCGCGGCCTACGCGGCTGTTTTCGCGGGTTCCGCGGAGACGTTCCGCGCCGAAGCCGCGAAGACGGGCGTAACGGTAGACGTAAACGACTTGAAACCGCTTTTGCGGTAACTCCCCTTTTCGCGGCAAGGGTAACGGTACGGGTTTCTCGCAGAGGAGACTCTGTTTGAAATAGGGCGGGCGTACGCCTGCCTAGAAAATTTTTAGGAGGTAGTTATGAAAAAGACTACGCTCATTACGACGGCGCTTGCGATTGCGGCGCTGTTAATCGGGTGCGGAGACAGCGGCGGAGACGGTAATTCGACCGACGAGCATCAGAATCCTTCGGCTATCACGGAGGAATTTCAGACGTTTTACGTCAAGGTTCTTGACCAGAATCGGACGGGCGCGCCTGATATTTCCACTGGCGCTCGTTGGCATTTTCACAACAACGTCAACAACGGAGACGCTATCGGCTTTGCGCTTCAGAAGCTTTTCGTGAACGACAGCCCTTCCGAGACGGGCGCTATCGTCCTGTACGACTTCACTGACGCGGAGGATTTTACTTCGGCGAACAAGGGCGCGTTCGACGCGGGGTCCATGGGCGCGGGCGAAGTTACGGACGGCGCCTGGGTCGTGGAGAGAACCGATGCGGCGTACCAATACCTTGGTAACCTCGCCTCAAGCGCGGAAGCCAACGGAAAGGCTTACTGGGGATTCGTCGTCAAGAACGTATCCGCGACCGCCAGGGCGGACAACGTCAACCTGGGGCTTTTAGACGCCAATAATACGCAAGTCGCTCTTTCGTCTCTCGCAGGCTGGTTTGGTATAGAGACTTTCGGCGCGTATACGGAAGAAAGCCCTGCCCCAAACCCAGACCCAACGACGCCTCTGCTCACGGCTGATTTCGCGACGTATTACCTGGACATCAGCGGTATTCCGAGCTTCACGGGTTTCAGAATCAAGAACGCGAGCGGTTCCGCGGCCGGTATCGTCATTGACGAAATATTCGCCTCCGAAGATACGTCGGAAACGGGTAAGGTAGTCGCTTTTGATTTTGAAGAGACGGAAGGCGGTACTAATTGGTGGGGATTTACCACAGGAACGAAAGCGGACGGCGCGTGGTCTTCTGGCGAACAACCGACCGATTCGGGCGACATAGCGGCTTTTGGAAGCGGAGTATTTAACGGAAAGCAGTACCTTGGGATTAAGGCGAAAAATCTTTCGGAGAGCGTAGGAGGGGACGCCTTAACGATTGCGCCTATCGCGAACGACGCTGAAGTAGCCGCGTTCACCAAGACTTTCGCGGAGTTGTTCAGCGAGTAACAAATTACAAGCGCGAGTCGATCAGACAAGCATCCGAGTCGTTCAGACAAGTATCTGAACGGCTCAAATAAGTACGAATCTTTTTTGTATGAAAAGGAGGCTTTTATGCCTAATAAACTGTCTAATAAGAAAGGCTACGTTCCAGGAGCGGACGCTAAATTCAACAGTTATAACCTCGTAACCTACACCGTGGGAAAAATGAGCGGGCAGCCCTCCGCATGGGACCACATTCCCGCGGCAAGGGTAACGGAATTATCGACCGCCAACGAGAAATGGCGTCTCGCCTTTGAGAAAGTCGCGGGACCCCGCTCCTCGGTCGACACCAAGGCGAAGAACAACACGCGCAAGGAGGCTTGCGTCCGCGCCTTCGTCGCGCAATACATCAGGTTCCCGCCAGTCGCCGACGAGGACCGCGACGCCATGGACATCCTCAACAGGGACCTTCACCCCGCCCGCATCGAAAAGCCGAAGACCCGCCCAGTCGTCACGGAAATCAAACCCCTCGGCGCGTTCCGCGAGGAAATCTACTTCCACGACGAAACTACCGAAGAAAGCTGCTCCATCCCCTACGGCGACAACGGATGTCTGCTTTTATTCGGATGGGGAGCAAAACCAATCGACGACTATAAAGCGCTGGTACAAACTAAGCTCATGACGAAATCACCCTGCATCGTCACATTGCCCCAAGAGGCGGAAAAGCAGGTTTTTTCCTGCGCGGCGGAATGGCAGAACGAGCGCGGGGAGCTTGGTCCCCCAAGCGAAATCAAAACTGCGGACGTCTGGCGGTAGGAGGGGAAAATGAAAGGGAAAAACCTATGGATTCTCATAGTATTCGCCGCTCAAGTATACGGTATCGATATTTCAATAACCGACGGAGCCCGCCTGGACGTCGTCTCGCGCACCTCCTTCGGCGTCGATTTGGACAATCCCTATCGGTTCGGGTTGAGTAACGAAATCACCCAATTCGACCTGGTTTTCGGACTGGCTCCTTATCAAAAAATCACCAATAGGGTCAACTCGCCTTCCGCGGTCGGCTTCATAGACGTAACGCTTTTCAACCTTGACCTGATAAAGGTCAACAAGAGCGTCGGATATAACGAGCCCGGAACTATCGGCACGAATAGGTACCAGACGGGCGAATTTCTCGCGGGCATCCTCAACAAGAACTGGCTCGTGCAACTCAACGCGGCCGGCAACGAACCGTTCGCGTCGCCGTGGAACAAGGGTTTGCAGTTCATCAACGACGGGTTCAAGTTCTCCTGGGCTTATCTGGACTCCATGGTCGACGTGCGGCGCGTCAACGCCGTTAGCGGTATTCCTGTTATCACTCGGCGGGGCGAAGAAAATATGGCCGGAGACGGTCAAACCCAAGAACACGGAACCATGAAACAGTTCGGCTTCGATACGGTGGGCAACATCGCGGATAGGCTCGGAACCTCCTTTTCAGGCAACCTCGTGGCCGTTATGTACAACAACGAACAGTTCGGCGTGAACGTGAAGCTCGGCACCGAATACCCTTTCGATTCCGCGAACATAACAGAGGATAACCGCAACGGCATCGCCGCGGGTATAGACGCGGTTCTCACCCCGCAGTCCGCGCCGGGGCTTAAGGTTTTCGCGTCGGTCGTCGGCTCCGCGGACTATAGTTTCGATAACACGGCCGACCCTATCTCCGGCGGAACGCGAATCGGTTACACGATCCCGCTCAACGAGGACATATCGGTCGAGCCTTTCGCTGGTTTTGACCTGGGCGTGAGGCTCAAGGACGACGGAGGTTGGGAGAAGCCGGCCTACGAAGCGTCAGGCGGTCTCACCATGCGGTGGCCCGGTCAGGGCGGATGGCTGAAGGACTACATCCTCAACTCCGACGGGCGGGTGTTTCCCGGTATGTCCCTCGCCTACAAGGCGTATCAAGACTTGGAAAAAGAAATGGGCGTCGAACATTCTGTCAAATTCACGCTTTTCGAGCCTCGCGGAGACGACGGCGTGTTCTACGGGCTTGGCGCGGAGGCGGTGATAGACCTCATCGACATAACTAATGTAACCGAGGGCGCGGCCGCGACCGCAAACGACCCGCCGGGCGGTTTCCGCGCGCTGGCGACCGCCTACTTCGACTACGCGATTCCGGGGTTTCTCAAGTCGAGCGGTTCGCTGGTACCCTGGACCATCCTTTATTACGACAATCTCCCGGACGCCGCGGACTCTTCAAGCCGTATCAACGACGCGAAGATAGACCTGGGGCTGAACTTCGAGAATTTCATATCAAATACCGTATTCGGAATCGTCTGGAATTCGGGTAGTCTGATTCAACAGACCGTCGCGCACTGGGGCTATTTCAGAGCCACGGTGGAAATCAGACTGTGAGCAGCCGAAGTAAAGGCGGAGGTTGGGGGCTTATGATGTATCCCAAGAAAGACCCAAATCAGGAGTACATCTTTGTTACCTACTGGACGAACTTTAATACTTGAGCGCTACCCTTATGCATGGGGGTGAGGCAGACCGTAACGCTTTGCCTCGCAATAGAGCGTTAACGCCTCCGTTGTTCGCTTCGGAGGCGTTTTTCTTGCAAGTCCGACCTGTTTTACAAAAAACATACTTGACATTTACCTTTTTTAGAGTAAAATATAAAAAGTTTAATTTTGTTTTTAGGAGGTTTTATGAAACGTATTCTATTTTTTGTCGGCGTTTCTCTGATAATGGGAAATCTTTTGTTCGCGCAGGAGTCCCCCGCGCAATCCGGCGTGTATGTCGGCGTCATATCGTTTGCGGCAAACGCGGAGGATATAACCGGCGGCGAGCCTATTTATCTCGATGACGAAGGTAAAGACAGGCTTCTTGAAATTCTTGACGGCGACTACCAAAAGGCGTCCGTTCAAGGGACGTCCCTCTACTACGCTGTTCACAAGGCGTTGGCGAGTCTGAGTCAGAATCAGTCAAAATTTCCTTCCGACGTCGATTCCGTGAATCTGATTGTTTTTACCGACGGTCTTGACAACAACTCGACAAGCGTCGCCCTCGAGCCGATTGAGACTGAGGACTTCGGCGAAAAACTCGCGTCCGACTACCTTGCATACGACAAGGAGCAGATAGCGAGTAGGGAAGTGGCGGGTAAGCCAATTACCGCTTACTCGATCGGCGTCAAGGGCGCGGACGTCAGCGACGCTGATAGCTTCACCGCGGCGTTACAGGATCTCGCCAGCGACGAAGCTAACTATTTCGAGTTGACGGATTTTGACCAAGCCAACGATAAGTTTGCCGACATAGCCAACGACCTCACGGCGTTGACTAAAAAGGTTACCTTTACGGTCAAGACGCCTTCTTACCCGGTAGGAACGAAGGTCCGCGTTACCTTCGACGTTCCAAGCGAAAGCAACGCGACCGAGGACGCGGAGGGTTCCCAGAATTACTTGGAAGGCGAAGTGGCGGTCAAGAGCCGCAAATACATCCTTGCAAACATCGTCTACGGCGGAGACGTGAGTTGCTCGACGGTTCCCTCGGACGCTTCGGTCAACGGCGCTATGGACGGCACCGAAGTCGGTTATACCTTCGTGGACCTCAAGGGCTTTGACCCAGACGTCGACGACAAAACCGCGGTGAAACAGTGGAGTATGAGCAGCGGAACCAGCAACTGGCAGGTGAACAGCGAGTATGCGGTTGACGGCTCAACGGAAACCATTACCAATTACAAATCGGTCGTGGTTTATCTCGCGCTTGACAGCAGTACCTCGTTAAGCGACGACGACATTGACGGCGTACGCGAAGCCGCAAAGAAATTCGTCCAGACCGTCTACGATAAAACGCAGGGAACGCCGACAGCGGCGGCGCCCGAACCGGAACCTGAACCTGACCCCGAACCTGTATCTTCAGACGTTCCTGAAGAAGATTCGTCTCTGAGAATCGGCTCTACGGGACCCGGCGGCGGAATCGTGTTCTCCATTTCGGGTAACACATACATGGAAGCGCGCCAATTGAGCGGTACATACAACTTCAACAACGCCCGCCAAGCGGCGGACGACCTCGTGGCAGACGGATTCGACGACTGGCGCGCCCCGTCAAAGGACGAGCTTGACCTTATCTATCAATCAAAAGTCATCACAAGCGGCAATTTCTGGTCGTCAACCGAGTCCACATTGGTCAACGCATGGGACCAGAACTTTTCCAGTGGCGCTCAAGGCGACAAAGGCGCAAAAACAACGCAGAGAAGCGCTCTGGCCATCCGCTCCTTCAACCAGGAATAGGATTGTCGCGAGGATAATGTTTTCGTTTGAAAATCTGTCGATAAACTTCAAGCAACGACGTTATTCCTTGTACCAGAGGCGGTTTAGAAAGTATGGTAGGACGCAAGTTAAGCGAAGTTCAGAAAGGACCATGCGGTTTCTTTAAGAGCGGACGTTCCTTCCCTGATATAGTTCTCTCCGACTTGTCGACTATCATACTTTTTCAAAACCCTATCAAAAATGAAAAAACTATTATTTATTTACCTGTTTCTTTTATTTGTTTTGAGCGCGACTGTCGCTGGAGAAAACCGCGTCGTCGTCATCGGCATAGACGGATGGACCGCGTCGAGTCTTTCCAAAGCCGACTTGCCGACCGTCAAACGGATGATGCGCGAGGGCGCGTCTACCCTTTCGGTCGTCGACGAGCTACCCACCAACAGTCCAACCAACTGGTCTTCTCTCTTCATGAGCGTGGGCCCTGACGCCCACGGCTTGACTTCGGAAGGACCCATGAAAGCGGGTTATGTCCCAAAATACCCAAGCGTTTTCACCCTTTTGCGAGACCAAAAGCCGCAGAGCGAAATAGGCGCTTTTTATGAATGGCATAAAATCAAGCGTCTTTTCTCAAAAGGCGCGCTTAACCACAGTCAGCATCTGCCGCGGATGTTCGACGTTTCCCTAGTTTTATCGGTCGCGCCGTATATAAAGCAAAAGAAGCCGACGCTCTTATTTTTCCATATAGACGCTACTGACCATCGCGGGCATACAAACGGCTTTGATTCCCCGAAATATCTCAAGACGCTTGAAAAATACGACAAGAAAATCGGTAAGATAGAAAATTTCGTGAAAAAAGCAGACGTGTTCGCGGATACCGTTTTTATGCTCGTTACCGACCATGGCGGAAAAGGGTTTCATCACGGCGGCGATTCGCCAGAAGAACGTTATACGCCCCTAGTCGTTTACGGCAAAAACGTCAAGAAAGGCTATGTTATAGAAAGAGAAGTTAAAATCGAGGACATACCGGCCACCATAGCGTTCATATTGGGCGTTGAACCGCCCGAAGAGTGGATCGGAACGCCGATAGACGAAATATTCATGAAATAGCGTCTATTGTTTCGCCTGTAACTTTACTTTATACTGAAAAAAACATATTTTTACCGTATATGTTCAATTCTTTTCTCATATAATACTATCTCATGGATAGAATAAAATTTTCCGCCGTCCTAGGAGACGGTATGGTCATACAACAAGGGAGCAGGTTTCCTGTTCGGGGATATTCCGCGCCGGAAACGCGAATCGCGCTCGTTTTCTTAGATAAAACCTACACGGCGCGGGCCGACGCCGATGGGAAATGGAGTATAATCCTCGACGGCGCGTCCGCGGGCGGTCCGTATACGATGGATATTTCTTCAGACCGCGCCGAAGAACGCAGGCGTATTACTGATATTTACATAGGCGATGTATGGCTTTGCTCTGGTCAGTCAAACATGGAACTGCCCATGGAACGCCTGAAAGACGACTTTCCCGAAGAGTGGAAGCGGCCGGTCAACGATTTGATACGGCAGTTCAAGGTTCCCCAAGAGTGGGACTTTTCGGGTCCGCGTGAGGAATTTTCAGGCGGCTCGTGGACGGTTGCGTCGCCGCAAACCTTGGGCGGCTTTTCTGGAACCGCATGGTTTTTCGCCAAGAAGCTCTATGAAAAACGCAAGACCCCTATTGGACTTATCAACGCCGCTCTTGGCGGTTCTCCGGTAGAGGCGTGGATGAGCGAATCCTCTCTTGCTCCCTACCCGCAAAAAATCGCCCTATCCGCGCCTTATGCGGATAAGGCTTTCATGGCGGAGAAGGTTCGGGAGAATGAAGAGATACAGCGTGCGTGGTACGATATGGTTTACGCGGGCGACCGCGGGCTTGCCGACGAATGGTTTCGGGAGGATACGGGCGATTCGGCGTGGGAGACCTTGGAATTACCCGGTCGGTTTGACGAAGGCGGGGTTCCCGTCGGTTTTTGCGGCGTTCTCTGGTTGCGCCGTGAATTCGCCGCGCCGCTGGGATGCGCGGGCAAGCCGTCCAAGGCGCGACTCGGTACCATCACGGATGCGGACATGGTCTACGTCAACGGCGTAAAAATCGGCGAAACAGCGTATAAGTATCCGCCGCGCAAATATACTATTCCTGCGGGAATCCTGCATGAGGGTGAAAATCAGATAACTATACGGGTGGTCTGCAACAACGGTCAGGGCGGCGTTACTCGCGGCAAGCCGTTCAAGATTTTTGCGGACGACTGGGAGATAAGCCTACAGGGGACGTGGAAGTATAAGATTTCTCTGACCGTCCCCTCCATACCTCCAAATTTCTTTATCCAATGGCGTCCGATGGGTCTCTATAACGCCATGATTGCGCCTCTGCTGACGCTTCCAGTGAAGGGCGTTATCTGGTACCAGGGCGAGTCCAACGACGGCGCTCCGGACGAATACGCGGCGCTTTTCACCGACTTAATAGAGGATTGGCGGCGCAAAAAGGCTCAACCGGATATGCCGTTTTTGTTCGTCCAATTGCCTCTTTTTGGCGCGCCCGGTGAAAACACGGAGAAGAGCGCGTGGGCCGCGATTCGGTCAGCCCAGTCAAAAGCCCTCGCTTTGCCTAAAACGGGTATGGTATGCGCGCTTGATTTGGGAGAATGGAACGACCTGCATCCCATTGACAAAAAAGGCGTGGGCGAGCGGCTTGCGCTTGCCGCTTTTGCGGTAGTCTACGGCGAGAAAAACAGCGCGCCCGGGCCGCTCGCTCAAACAGCCCGTTTCGAGGGAAACCGTCTCGTCGTTACATTCGACGACCGCGGCGCGGGACTTACCGCCCGGGAAACGCCCCATATCAGCGTTATCGCGGGCGGGAAAACGTTCCGCTTACCCGCCCGTATTGAAGAAAACAGACTCATAGCGGAAGACGTCCCGCCCGACGCGGAAACGGTTCTCTATGCGTGGGCTGACAACCCCGCCGACAGGCAGCTCTATAATACGGACGGACTGCCCGCGCTCCCGTTCCGTTTTCAGATACAGCCTGTTGACTGGGGGGGTAGCGGGAGACGCTACGCGGCTCCCGCGTAGGGGGCGATAAACATACCGTCTAGCGGACTGCGTTTTGGAAAACGCGCCCCCCTCTTAACACTGGGACAGACTAGCTTGTTAACCCTGCTTGTTGAAAAGTCGTTTAACGGGCTTCGTCCGCCTGCTGAAGTCGGTAAAGTTGAGCGTAGACGCCGTTTTGCGCGATAAGCTCGTCGTGTTTACCTTGTTCCACGATGCGGCCGCCGGACAAAACCAAGATACGGTTCGCGTGCCGTATAGTGGAGAGCCGATGCGCGATGACGATTGAGGTACGTCCTCGCAGAACCGACTCCATACCTTTTTGAATCTGTATCTCGGTTTCCGTGTCAACGGAACTCGTGGCTTCGTCCAGAATGACGACGGAGGGATTATGCGCTATGACCCGTGCGAAACTGACGAGTTGCCGCTGACCTGACGAAATGTTCACAGCTCCTTCGGACAGAACCGTGTTGTACCCGTCTGGCAGGCGAGAGATGAAATCGTGAGCCGACGCGGCCTTTGCGGAAGCGACTATCTCGTCGTCTGTAATATCCAGTCCCAGACGGATGTTGTCCGCTACCGTGCCGGAAAACAAGAATACATCCTGTAGAACAGGCAAGACGTTGGCGCGTAAAGTCTGTAGAGGAACGTCTCGAATCGAGATACCGTCTAACTTGACGTCTCCGCTGTCGACGTCCCACAGGCGGGTGAAAATATTGGCGATTGTTGTCTTTCCCGCGCCCGTCAAACCTACAATTGCGGCCATTTCCCCTGGATTTACCGTAAAAGTCAGCCCTTTCAACACCTCTTCGCCCTTTTTGTAGGAGAAATAGACGTCTTCAAAAGCGATATGCCCTCGAATTGGGGTTATATCCCGTGCGCCGTTGTCAAGAATTTGCTCGTTTGTATCCAAAAGGCTGAAAACCCGCTCCCCGCCCGCCATTGCGGACTGCAATATCGTATATTTTTCGGCAATGTCCATCACCGGGTTGTAAAACATTCCTACAAGATTGATGAAGGCAATCAACGTCCCAATGGAAAGCGAGGCGTTGATAACGAAATTTGCGCCGAATACGATAACCGCGGCCGTCGTTAATACAGACAGCCATTCGACAATAGGGCGGAAGGTCGCATAGACGTACATTTCGCCCAAATTCGCGGACAAAAGCTCCTTGTTGCGTTCGTGGAATTCAGCGCGGCTTTTACTTTGGGCTGTGAACAGTTGTACCACTTGCACGCCTGCGAGTCTCTCGGATAGATAGGCGTTGACTTGGGAGGAAGCGATGCGTTGTCTGCGGAACGCGTCACGGGAGCGGATGCGGCTCCATACGGAAACGGCAAATACAGGCGGCAAGAGCGCGACAACCACGAGCGCCAGTTTCGCAGACAACAAGAACAGGGTAATAATCACGCCGACCATGACGGCAAAGTCTTTCAGAAACGAGGAGAGCGCCTCGGTGAAGAACTGGTTGATGGTCTCTACATCGCTTGTCAGACGGGTAACGATGCGCCCAACCGGGCTCCGCGACAAGAAAGCGGTTGATTGTCCTATGGTTTTCTTGAAAAGAGCGAGACGAATATCCTTCATCACCTCTTGCCCGATGAGCGTGGTCGTCCATGTCTGAATAAACGTAAACACAAACACGAGTATCAGCGCGACAAGGATGATAAGAGCGGTACGGATGATGAAGTTCACCGCGTCCGCCGCGGTCGTCGGCTCTCTCAACGTTTCGGACTGGGGCGCGCGTTCCTCTGTTCCCGTCTCATGTTTTACGCCTACCGCTGATACCGCCGCGTCTATGACTTGTTTCTGTAGAACCGGTATGACAAGCTCGCCGAGCGTGGATAGTACCAACGCAACCACGGCTAGACATACAAGGAGCTTATGCGGTTTCAGGAACGAGAGGAGGCGAGCCGTTATGCGGCTGTCGTAATCTTTTACAATATCGTCTGTTTCAAAGTAATCCATGGGTACCTGTTTTGATTTCGGAATGAAAGCAAAGGAGCGAGAGGCAGGGCTTATCAGCGGACAAAGCTTGGTGGTTGCCATCGATATTACGTCCTAATAAACCCATCCCGTCATAAGCTAATCAGGGTCAGATATAGCCCATAATATCTAACGCTTCATGTAAGTCTGGGTCATGGGCGTAATAATTTTTTTCCAGCTCTTCTTTACTCAAACCCACCAGCTCGTGGCTCATATAGTGGATCCACGTATCCTCGTCTTTGACCGAAAGGTTGTGTTTTCTACAGAAATAGTCTGGTTGAACCGGGAGCTGTTCGGGCTTGTCGTAAAAGCGCTTGTAATCGTGAACCGCCACCTTTAGGTCTTGGCGCGGGATGCCTTTTTCAAGGATAATTTCCGCCAAGAAGTTGATAGTCTTGCCAGAATCGAAGATGTCGTCAATCAGCAGTACCTTATCGCCAACTCGGAGGTGGGCCGGGTCGTAGGTCCATCCTTCAACCTTGATTTTTTCCGAAGTGCGGACGTCCACATAAGAGCGGGCGACCACAGCCGCATAATAGACGGGTCTGCCCGTCTTCACTATCTTGAAATACTCGCTGATAACGTTTCCCATGTACGCGCCGCCTCGGAGCGATACATAGATGACGTCCGGCGTAAAGCCGTCGCTGTAGATTCTGTGAGCTAATTTGAGCGCGTTGTTCCGTACCACGTCGTAAGGCAAAAATTCTTTAAACATATTTCTCTCCTTAATTCTAAACTTTTTTCACCATAAACCGATAATATAATATCAATCATTGCTGAACGGCGCGGACGCGTAAAGCGCGGCATCCAGCCGCGCCGTTTTTTTATTCCTTTTCATTGTTTATAATGAGCCAGAAAATTCCCTAGACGATGCATAGCGTCAGTGAGCGTCTCCTTGTCCGGCAGAAACACGATACGGAAGTGGTCCGGTTCTTTCCAGTTGAAGCCCCTACCGTGAACCATCAACAGTCGCTGTTCATGGAGCAGGTCTATCATAAAACGCTCGTCGTCCGTGATATTGAATCGCTGTACGTCAATCTTCGGGAAACAGTAGAGCGCGCCCCTGGGGGGAACGACCGAGATTCCCGGAATGTTGGCGAGGAGATTCAGCGCCGCGTCCCGCTGTTCGCGGAGTCTGCCGCCGGGTAGGGTAAGGTCGTTGATACTCTGGTATCCGCCGAGCGCGGTCTGAACGCCGAATTGCGCGGGCATATTCGCGCACAGCCGCATATTGGTAAGCGTTTGGATACCGTCCAGGTAACCGTCGCCTGCTTGGTTGACGACGACCTTCTTGTTCCCGGAGAACGCCATCCATCCCGCGCGAAAACCCGCCGAACGCCACGCTTTAGACAGTCCGTTGAAACAAATGGTAAGTACTTCTGGGTCAATGGACGCGAAAGGCGTGTGTTTCGCTCCGTCGTAGACGATACGGTCGTAGATTTCATCCGCGAATACAATCAATTCATGTTCGCGAGCGATTTTAGCGATGCCCTGTAAAATAGTCTTATCATAAACCGCGCCAGTGGGGTTGTTCGGATTGATGACGACGATGGCTTTGGTTCGGTCTGTAACTTTCGCTTCAATGTCTGCTAGGTCCGGATTCCAATCTGACGCCTCGTCGCAGACGTAGTGAACAGCCGCGCCGCCGGACAAGGTAATCGCCGCGGTCCACAACGGATAGTCAGGCGCGGGGACAAGTACCTCGTCTCCAGAATCCAGCAGCCCTTGCATAGAAATCATAATCAGCTCGCTCACCCCGTTACCGATAAATACGTCGTCAATGCCTACATCCATGACGCCCTTGCTCTGGAAATCGTGCATGACCGCTTTTCGCGCCGCAAAAAGCCCTTGGGAGTCGCCGTAGCCCTGCGCGTTCTGCATATTGATGATAATGTCATGGACAATTTCGTCAGGGGCGTTAAACCCGAACGCGGCCGGATTACCGATGTTTAGTTTTATGATATGGAACCCGTCGGCTTCCATACGTTTAGCTTCTTTCAAGACGGGTCCGCGTATGTCGTAACAAACGTTGCTTAATTTTAAAGATTGTTGAAAGACTCGCATAATGGTCTTAAGTATTGCATGAAACAGCGTTTTTGTCAAGAATGTCTCGGTACAGGCGTTTCAGCCCACGATTATTTTCGTTTTTCTCGTGACCACAGCAGGGCGCCCGCGCAACACAGAATCAGAACGGCGCCTGCCGCGCACGCGGAGCCGTAACGATACGCGCCCGCGGCGCGGTAAATCAGCAGAGGCAAGGTCTCGAAATTCTCCAGACCGAGCATCATAACAGCGTTGAGTTCGCCAAAGCTCAACACGGCGGCAAATCCCCACGCTGAACGGATGTGAACCGCGCTCATCGGAATATCTATCGTCAAGAGTCGTTGAAGAGGATGCGCGCCCAGTACTTCAGCCGCGAACAGGACGTTTTTTGAGACGCCGTTGAAGCCTGCCATGACCGCGTTGAACGTGAAGGGCAAAGCCGTTACCGCGTGAATCGCTATCACAGCCCAAACGCCGCTCCCATTGGGAAACGTGGAAAAGAGTCCGCCGTAAACGATGAGAAAGCCCAGCCCTAACACGACGCCGGACGACAAGAGGGGACTTATCGCGCAGATTTTTATCAGAATCGTCAAAAAACGCCGAAAACCTTTTTTGAAACGCGACGTTTCGCGGTCGTTTTCAGTTAGATTTTTGACAACGTTGATGCTGAACGCCGCGGAAATCGCTAAAACGCAGGACAACGATGCTGACGAAACCGCTAGGAACGTAGAACGGCGTAATGCAGGCAGGATGCTTTCACCTATGCCGAGCCACCATCGCAGGCTTATTTCCGCGGTTCCTGCGCGAGAGCTCCGCGCGAGAAACGACTCGGCGAAAACCGACAAGAGAGGTCCTATCGCCAAAAAGAATACAATTCCAAGATAAAGGACGAATAGAATTCTTCTAAAAACGGATTTTTTAGGCGCGTAAACAGGACGGTCTACGGGATCCGGCGCGGACGTTCGCGTTTTGTGCGAGAAAAAGAGGTAGAGTCCAAAGACGAGCAGGGCTATGACGGTTTCCGCGGCAGCAAAGACGCCTGCCTCACGAAATGAAAGCGATACGCGGGCGTATCGGTAGATTTCCACGGCTAAAGTGCCGGCCTTTGGTCCTCCGCCCAGGACGAGTACAATCGCAAAACTGGTGAAGCTGTAGAGGAACGCGAGCAAGCTTGCCGTTATCAGCGAAGGAAGGATTGCTGGGAAAAAGACGGTAACGGCTGTAATCAGAGGGTTTGCGCCGAGAACCGCGGCCGGCGCGGATAGCGAGCGCCGCGTTTTTTCAAGCGAATCGCCCACAAGACGAACGACGAGCGGAAAGTTATAAAAAGCGTGAGCCAATATGATAGACGGCGTTTGGTAGAGGACGCGGATAGGCGGCTCCCTTGCGCCGGTGAGAAACATGAGACAACGGTTGACGACTCCGTTGTTACCGAAGAAAAGCACGAAGCCCATCGCCACGAGAATCGACGGCATAGCGAACGGTATGGCCGAAAGCGCTCGTAACGTACGCGCTGATTTCGAGACGCTTGTTCCAACGAACCATGCGCCGGGCAGGCCCAACGCAAGCGTTGCAAGTACGCTAAAGAACGCCTGCTTAGTTGTCCACAATGCGATTGGAAACAGAGAGGGCGGTATATTACCCCCTTCTGCAAGACCCTTTCCCAGAGCCGCGCAATAAGGCGCTATGAATATAGCGCCGCTTCCTACGATGGGAAACAAAGCCAAGACGAAAAGAACGTTCCTGTTCATCGCTTGCTTTCGTCTCCGCTTTTCACAATTTCTTCAATAATATTCCTGTCGCGTTTGGGAATGTAGTGAGACGGCGGGAAGCCCATAAGTTCCTTGAAGCGCTTATAGAAATGGGCCACGTCGGAGAAACCGCAGTGCGCGGCAACCTCCTCCACCTTATATTCGCCGCTTATGAGAAGGTTTTCCGCGCTTTTGATTCTGGTCTGTATCACGTAGCGGTTCATAGAAAGACTCGTTGATTGCTTGAACAACGCGCCGAAATACACAGCGTTCAGCCCGACCATATCCGCCATGTCTTTTACCGAAAGCCGTTCCGAGTAGTGTTTTGCTATGTAGCGAATCGCTTTTTTGACGCGGTAGTCGCCTTCTTCCGAGTCGGAGTCGAATACGATGAGTTCAAAGAAACGATAGAGAATCAACAGAAAGATCCCTTGCGTTTTGATGATATAGCCCATTTGTTTTTCTATCCATGTATTGACCAAGTTATGAAACATACTGATAATATCGTTTTGACAGCCCACGTGAGAGACAATAGGGAAGGGAAGGCTTGTCGTTTCGCCGCGGTAGTTGTTCAGGTGGAAATTGACCGAAAAACAGCGCATAAGATGGTCGGGGTAGGTAATGCCTGACCTGACGCAACCTCTTGGTAGACAAAGTATATCCCCGGCTTGCAGGTTGTAACTATCCCCATTAATGATGTACTGCGCCTTACCTTCAATTATATATGTTATATCGCAAAAATCTAGTCTGTGCTGATACATCCGCCATGAGGGAGTGCATCTTCTAAAGATCACATAATCAATGTCGGGGACCAGGCGTTCTTCAACACGACTTTCTCTGTTATTGGAGTTAGATTTGCTTGGCATATTCTTATAGTCTATCAGATTTCGGCGATATAGTCAATATTTCTTTAATTTTAGAGGCAAAGATTACGAGGGGATATGCGCCGCGTTTCTTTTACCGCGTCCAATGCGCTATGAAAAGCCGTCGCGATCTGTCCCAAGAAAGAAGACGGCGTAATAAACGAATATTCTTGTTTTTTCTCGCCGCCGAAAGATTCCTTAAATTGGTTGATTAAAAGCTGTTCCGCGTAAGTTCCAGTCGTCTCGCCGTACCAGCCGCCGAAGTCGTAGTACCGTACACCTGCGTGTTTGAAAAAAAGTATATCGTTCCAGTGGAGCAAACGATTCGCCCTCCCTATCATATTGCGAGTTTCAGCGTCGGCAACATTGCGGAAAAGCGACGAGGACTGGTGAAGCCGCGCCGTCCCATCCGATACAACGTAGGCGTGCATAGTAAGAATCGCGCCGTCTCCGTCTGTGATATATCGGACGCAAAACGTCTTGTTTTCATAAAATTGTTTAACGTCTGAATAATCGACGCGCGACCTCTTTTTAGATTCGGCGAATATATTAAAGAAATCAATATATTGCAAGAGTTTCTCCATATTTTCTTCGTCTTTTTCAAGAAGCGTAAAACATTGCGCGCCGTCTTTATTTTTCGCGCGGTTGATTTCATAACGTGTATTTTTCCGTATATGAGAAAACAATTCATCTTCCGGTTTCGTCAAATCAATTAAGAGCGTCCATAATTCTTCAAAAGACGCGGCGTCTCTTTTGTTTTCCGCGACGAATTTGTAACGCAGAACGTCGGTTTTTCTGTCAGGCTTTTCTTCGTAATTATACCAGATTTCCGCTATTTTCATTGCGTTCTTTTTTCGGTAATAAATCATTACTATTCCTTGTTAAAGTAGAATTAATCTTGTAAAGCCGTCGCAAAATCGCGATAACGCGTCTCGCGCCAATTTTTTTCGTCGTAAATATTATCGCGCACATAATAAAACCGCGAATCAGACTCAAGACAAACCGCTCCTTGATAATACGAAGTATTTGTCCATCCGCCCGTGAAAATATAAACGCCGTTTTCCTTTTCAGGCGCGAGCGGTTTCCTCGTGAACGGATTTATCGGATTTCCTACGATGTCTTTTAACGCGAGAAGCGGCGCGTCCGCGTTGGTCATAAAAGCAGAGTCCGTTTGAAACGGCGTTTCCATAGCGTCAAAATCCTTTACCAGTAAAATAGGGCTGTAAGGCAGGACGTGGTTGTTTTGAAAAGACGAAAAATTAGGATGCGTAATTCCGCCGTCTCCATGATCAGAAACGATAACGACGCGAGTATTATTCCACACATTGTTTTCCTGTAGAAATTTAAACCATTTCGCCAAGAGAATATAACTCGCCGCGTTCACGTGATAATACTTGAAAGAATCGTTGCCGAAAAAATTGTCGCCGCGTTCGGTAATAGCCTTAGCAGGCTCGTAATCCGGATATTGCAAATACGCGGAGTCGTGCGTGAGGTCGTTCACCAGAATCGTAAATGCGCCGTTTTGCGAATCCGTTACCGCGGTAATTTCCGTCAAATAAAAAAGCGCGGAGTAATTGTCGAGCGTTGAGCGCGGCGCGCCCGCGTTCTCCGTAAAATCCGTCATTCCCCAATATTTTCCGTTTTGATATAAAAAGTCGCGGACGCTAAAAACCGACGTTTTTACAATCGCAAACATCAGCAGATTGCGGCGCAACAATTTATCTAAATTAACCGGCTCCGCGTATTCTTCAATATCCAATTCTTCTTTTAAAAATTTATCAGTCCATCTTCCGATAATTTCAATATTCGTAATACCGCGCTTTTCGTAGAAACCTTCTTCTATCGGCTGGTAATAATTCAGATAAGGAAGATTACTTACCGTTACATCGAAATTACGCTCATGGAAAATCGTAGGCATAAGCAGGAGCGCCTCGTTGTGTTTCTCGCGCATAGAAACGTCGGCGCGTTTGTTCATATTATAGGTTGAATATTCATAACCGCCGAACATCGGCGGCGTTCCGAAAAGCGTGCGGCGGAAAAACGAAATCGTGTTTGGGTAATAGGTGAAGCCTTGAAACGCGGACGCAACATCGGCGCGTTCTTTCGCTATAAGCGGAAAATATGAATTAATCGCGCCGTCGAGCATAATGAATAAAACGTTCTTCTCGTTCTTTGATAAGGTTATTTTTTGAGAAAAAGAATCAAACGAATCTGATTGCGTAATTTGTTCTGACGTCGGATTTAAGAAAAATCTATTTATTGATGCGATTTTTATAATCAATAGGGCGCAAACGCTTATTATACAGAGCGTTAAAAGAGGCGGTAAAATCTTATTCGATTTTATCTCGCTGAAAAGCTTGGAAACGGGTTTAAAACCCTTCGCTCCTTTACCGCTCGCGATAGCGCAAATCAAAACGAAGACAAAAAAACATACGATAATATTAACCAATTGCGCGAAAAAGCTCTTGCGCATATACACGCCGTCTGGCAGACTGAAACTCAAGGTCTGCGACACGATGCCGTAATTGCCGTCAAATACGAAAAAATTCAACAAAACGCATATCGCGGCTGTCGCGCCGAAAACCGCAAGAACGGAACGGACGGGGCGCGGCGCGAGAAAAAAGAGGCATAGGGTCCAAAAGAAAAACAATCCAAATCCTTGAATCATGGGCGCGGATAAAAGCGAGAGAAAATTCGTTTCAAACGTTTCCGCCGTCTGCGCGAAATACGCTGGGTCTGACGCGGCTGTATTTAACGGAATGAAGCAAGTGATAAAAAGCCATAAAATCGCGCATGATAAAACAAATAGTACGCTAGCGTTTTTTATTTCAAAAAGAAATTCAAGCCGCTTTTTGAAAATATATTTCGCCGATTTTATGTAAAGCGGCATTCCCGTGAAAAATAAAAACGCCAGAACTGAAAACGTTTTGTTGCGGAACGCGCGAGACGGAAAATTGTAGCGAATAAAACATACATAAATCATAAACGCAAAACACAAGGCGCATCCCGCAAAGTAAACAATCCGTATGGGATTTTTTATCTTAAAGAGAATATTTTTAGCGAGCGAGTAAAGATTGTTCATCGTCCAATATAAGACGAGCGCGGACGGTGAATTATAGAGCAGAACGAGGAAAATAGCGCTCATGGCGTAAAGCTGAATCTTTTCTCTCAGGGGAAACCCTTTGCTATAAATAATTCCCGCTAGAATATTTATAAGGGTCATAATTATCGGCAGAATATTTATGGAAAATCCGCCGACGGCTGCGTCCTGTTGGCTTAAATCGTTTATGAAAAGAAAGCTTTTCCCCTGCAACGCCGTGAGGTGGGACAGAAACGAGTACGCGGCGATAAAGAACGGAATCTGCAAAAGCAGACTGAGCGAACTTCGGAGCGCGTAAATCGGATGATAATGGTTCTGCCGATAATATGCGGTTATGAGCAACCACCGCTCGTCGCCGGTAAAACATTTACGGATACGCGCTAATTTTTTCGCCATACGTTTTTGCGTTTCGCGCTCAATTTCTTGCAGTTTTTCCGCCTTTGTGTAAAGCGGAAGGCACAAGGTATTGACGGCGACGCTCAACAGCGCGAGCGCCAGCCCTGCGTTTTCCTTAAACACGGAAACGTAGAGAATCGCGTAAATACATTCCATTAAAAGTTTTATCGGATAAATAATTATTGTAAAGAGTACGTCCAGCATATTCTCGCCTTAAAAAAAATTATTTTTGGTTTTCATGGAGATACGACGCGTTACTGACGACTGGCGTTTCAGACTCGCCGACGCGGGTCAGAAAATCCACAACGCGAGCGCCGCATTCGCCGATATGACGCCACGCCGTCTCCTTCGCGGTCTTGCGGGCGCTAGACTTTTTCTCGTCGGCGACCGCCTCTTCTACAATTTTCTTGATACGCGGCAGTTCCGCTTCTTTTAGCTCAACCCCAAAACTTCTCACGGCTTCAAAACGCCAAAGTTCATGTTCAATATCGCCCGCGTCGTACATCGCGCGGTTGAAAAAAGCGTCCGCGTAAATCACCGGGCGGTCAAATAGGAACGCGAAATCAAAGATGACGCTGGAAAAATCAGACAGCATCGCATCCGATTTTGACAATGTTTCAAGGTTTTCCGGCGAATAATCCCACTCCACTGCGTCCTTGTAGCGTTCTTCGAGGCGTTTCAACATCTTCGGCTCGCTCTTTTTTGATTGCGGATGCGGACGCACGATGACGCGCCACCCGGTCGCTATAAGCGGGTCCAGTAGTCTTTCGCCGAATACGTTCAATAGCGAGCCTTTGCCCCATGACGGCGATACTAAAACGGTAAACGGCCGCTTTTCCTCTTTTGGCAAAGCGGCTAATTTTTCCTGAAAAACGTCGAGATACGCGCTCCCCACAACCTCAAGCTCCTTTGCCTTGATTCCACGCTGTCTCTCCAGTTCTCGAATGTCGGCTTTCTGATATTCGCCGGATAAAAGCACGGAATCGAACCAGTCAAGCCCGAAAAGGCGGTAACAAACCGCGTCGCCGACGTCGTGCAAGATATGCGCGTAATGTCTGACGCCTTTGGAGCGTTTGAGCTGATAAACGTCAAGCCCAGGCGTGGTCATAAGGCATACGTCCGCCTCCAGTAAGTTGAGGCGCGCAAACGCCTTATTGTCAACGCCGATGAATTCGCCGCTTATGCGCGCGTAATTTTGCGCGAAAAAAGGGTCGTTTTCCGCGGACGTGAGGTAGCGGACCGCGATACCGCGCCGCTCGAACTCGTCCAAAATCGGTTTGAACACGTTCCAATACTGGTTTCCTTCGTTATAAACGACGAATTTATGCCGCGTTTGAGAGGCCGCGGACGTTCTCCCGACGGAAAAAAACAACTTCGCCTTGACGAGCGCGGTCCGAAATAAAAAATATCCCACCGCCGCGATTCCCATCAAAAACGAAAAAAGCATACTACCCGTTCCCGGGTCAATGTAAAGTCTAAACATTTTTCTACGACTTCCTAACGCGGGCGAAGCCCGTTAAACGACTTCCCAACGGGACGGTATTTGAATATACCGCTGTCCCCAACTTGACGGCTGTGCTTGCCTGCAAGCGTAGCCTATTCGGTGTTAGGGGCGCCAAAACCTGCCGCATCCTCCCCTATCCCCCTTTATCTCTATAATTAGAGCGTCCGCCGCTTCAGGCGGGAAGGTTCGCTACAGACGCGAACGGAAACGAGCGGCGTTATACGCGGGTTTCGCAACGCTTCGGACGCCGCGTATAGAACTCTATATATTACCAGTATATCACCGGGTTGTTTTATCTGTCAAGAGACGAATGAGACAAAACACCCCCCCCCGCAAAACGCGGCGGGTTATACAAGACGTTTATTCCGCTTGAATTCTCCGCCAACATAACTTAGGACATATTGACAGGGAAATAAAATTATAGTATAAAGTAAGATATAGTAAAGGAAGACGAGTTGAGGATAACAGGGGATGAATTACGGAAAGTTCAACTGATTCAATTAAGAATTCTGAAAGAACTGCGCAGAATTTGCGTTAAACATAACATTAAATATTTCTTATCTGACGGCACATTGATTGGCGCGGTCCGTCACCACGGCTTTATTCCGTGGGACGACGACCTTGACGTAGGTATGCTCCGCGAGGAATACGAGCGGTTTTGCCGCGTATGCAAAGACGAGCTTTCCGTTGACTATTTTTTGCAAAATATGGATACTGACCCAGGCTATGCGGCGCCCTACGCCAAACTAATGCTTAATGGAACAGAATGGATCGAACATATCCATGTAAAATGCGAAAAGCGTAATGGAATAAATATAGACATATTTCCATACGACTGTATACCGTTTAATAGAATTAAACAAATATATCACCGCCGCGCGTTTACTGTACTTAATGACGCCTTGCGGATTAAAAAAGGATATGTTTGCAAAATAAGAGTAACGGCGAAGAAATTCTTAATCGTCTTGATTTTGACCCATTTATTTTCTTATAAATTATTGTCAAAATTATTTAATAAAACGCTTGTTAAATATAATTATTTGAGCAAAACCGATAATTGTATTGTAACGAAATTTGGCGGATCTTATTACAGGAACCAGAATCCCAGAAAAGCGTTTCTGAATTTGACGTTAGTGGAATTCGAAGATTCCTTGTTTTATATTTCCAATGATTTTGACGACATTTTGAAAAATTTATACGGCGACTATATGACTATTCCGCCCGAAGCGGAAAGATTGTATCATGATATAGTGTCGTATAAATTACCTGATGAAAAATAATCACACCCAGTATCTTTTCATATTCGACGGCTGTAACAGGACGTCTTTTTTAAGCGTATCTCCATATAAATCGTATATTTTTGAAGCGAAAAATACGTCATGCAGGGAGACGCCTATATTATAGACGATAATACGTTCTTTTTCGGAACCTCTACCTTTGTTCTTCCCTAACATAATATTGGATATTTCATCGCAATTTTTAAATTGGTTAAAATATTTGAAATTCTTGATATGTCCAATATCGTCGCAATATATTTTATCAAAAAATAAATCGCAATTTTGAAAACCCATTGTATGTACGGGTATTACTAATACCCCTTCAGGATAATCGGCGTCTTCTGTAAAATCAGTTTTTGTAACGGTAACGCAGGATATTATCACATCCGAATCTCTGATTAACATCGGAACAGAATCATAGACTTGAAACGTCATATTTTTGAACTGGGAAAATCTTTCGATAAAACTGTTATGTTGATCCTTATATTTCAGGAGTTTTATTTCCAAAGGCTCGTTTTTCATCACTGTATTAAGAAACAGAAGAACAGAACGCGCCATATTACCGAGTCCAATAAAAGAATAAGATTTTGTCTGCGTTTTTTTTAACAGACCGCATGTTACCGCAGCCGTAGCGCCCGTTCGCATTGCCGTTATCCATGTACCGTCCATTATAGCCAATAATTCGTTGTTACTCGAATCATAGAGTAAGATATTCCCCACTATGGAAGGAGAGTTTATCTTTGTACAGGAAAATGTCATGCGGGAGGGGGGGGAATAACGGGAAACGACTTTTACGCCGAATCTGTTTATGTCAGGAAACAGCGAAGGCATAGTATTAAAAAAACAGCCGTTGTTAAATTTCACGCTATTCTTAGGTGGAAGAACGGCGTGAAATTTGTTTCTAAAAACTTGCTCCACCCAATCTATACATTGTTCTATAGATATATTCAAGTTCTGGATAGCGTCAAAATCTATAATACGCATAATTATCATCCTTGTCTTATTTTATCGCTAAAATAGGGTCGAGCGGACAATAAGCCCGGCGCGCCGCATAAAAGGCGGCGTTCCCAACCCTATTTCTATTATAGTACGAAAATATATAGCCGTCAAGCGTTCTTAAGTCGCTTTTTCACCGCGTCAATCACGCTATGGGCTGAAACCGCTTCCCAATGCAGAAACCTGTTAGCCCATCCAATTAATTCTTGAAACTTTCCGGATGATTGCAAGGCGTATCCGGTAAAATAGCGTAGCTATGACTCTCTCGCTTATCGAGAGGAGGCGCCTTCATATAATCGCCGTATTGCCGCCGTAAATATATATCAGGATTAAACGGCGCGGGAAAATACTCATTTTCAAACAAAACTTTTGTAAGCGGGAAGATCTCGTTTTTATTAAAAATCTTATTTGGAAAATTAGCGCACAGGAACGGGAAAAAATAAACGCCGTCGTCCGTCGACGACCATAATTTCTTGTAGAAATAGAGAGTATTTTGATATACTGTTTTTGAATATATATATTTATCTTTTAGAAATATCCGTATTATAAAAGAGACAGGGAAAAATAACGCAACGGCTAGTTTGCCTCTTATTCTACGTCTTTTCATGGAACCTTTCGGAATATAAATAAATCTTGTAATCCATGAAATCTTATCAAAAAATTTAAGAAGACAAAACGCCTTTTTTACATATTTTCGCTTGATAATATCTATTGGAAATATGTCGATAAAAATACCTTGATGAAATGGAATATAAATACCTTCGTCGCCTTTTTCAATCAAAACGCTTTTACGGTCCCGCAATTTAACGCAAAAACATCCGGGAAAGCGATCTGTTTCTATTGTTTGTACAAAAATATCGCTATTTAAATAATATTGCCCATTGCGAGCGAAAGCTTCAAAATCGCTTCGCGGCATCGCAACGTCAATGTCGTCGTCCCAGGGAATAAATCCTTTGTGGCGTATCGCTCCTAACAAAGTGCCGCCGTCCAGCCAATACGTCCAATTACGCTCGCGGCACACTCTGTCAAAGTCTTTTAGCAAACCTAGTTGTATTTCTTGACATTTTTTTAAATTAATATCGTCTATCATTTTCACCCCTTGACTTCATAATTTCTAAAGTCCTGACGAGACCTTCTTTTATAGAAAAAGCCGACTTCCATCCCAATTCGCCGATTTTAGAACAATCAAGAACGGCTTTCGTCGCCTTTGAATAACCTTTCGCCTCCGCCAAAGCGGGAATATCGTACACTATTTGTTTATTGACGTAATTCGACAGTATTTCCGCGATTTCATATAACGAAGCGCGTTCACCGGAATCCGCGATATTATAAGCCTCTCCGTTTTTTCCGTTTAACAATAAAAATAAAACCGCGACGCAAACGTCCGCGACGTAACAAAAAGAATAGCGTTGCGTTCCTTCGCTTTTTAGAATAATATTTTCATTTTTTGCGGCGTTTCTCAAAAATTGGGCGACCGCTTTACTGTCGTCAGTAGACATCGTGGGGCCGTAGACGCGGCTGCACCGCGCGATTACAATATCGCTTTCTTTTTCGCTAATGTACGCTTGACACAACGCTTCCGCGGCGCGCTTTCCCTCTGGATAACCGGCTCGCAAGGTATTGCAGTTTATATAACCGCAATACGCTTCGTCGAATCGTTCAACGTCTCCACGGTTCTCGCCGTATATCTCAACCGTCGAAAGAAATACGGCGCGTTTAACTTTTTGGGAAACCGCTAAATCAAGAATGTTTTTTGTCCCTAACACAGATAATAATATGGTGTTTATTGGGTCGGTCGAATACGCAAGAGGATGCGTATTGCTTGCGCCGTGTATAATAAAATCAATTTTTTTCTCTTTTTTCTCTTTTTGAATAGATTGGACGTCTCGTTGTATGAAAATAAATCTGGGATTATTAAAATAATCTCCAAATCTTTCTCTCGCCTTTTCTATATTTCTTGACATTGCGTAAACCGTAATGTTATCTTTATAAACCGCGTTGCGGTACATTAAAGCGTCGACAAACGCCGTACCGATAAGCCCTGTAGCGCCGGTAATGAGAATATTCGTATTCATCAATCGTTCCCACTCAATAGCGCATGAAGCGATAGCGGCAATATCTTCATTGTATAATTTATTATTAGAAAACATACTTCACTCGTTTCGTTTCTCAATAGACAATAAAGCCTTAAATAATTCTATATCGTCAAGCGTGGTTATTTTTATGTTTCTATCTGAACCTGCCGCGAAGTGTAAGGTTTCCCCCAATTCTACCATCATGGTGTTAGCGTATGAAGAACCGTATATACCTATTTTTTCGTCAAAAGCTTTTTTATACGATGTATATATATTATGGAATATATAAGCCTGAGGCGTCTGTACGCGGCGCAACGTCTCGCGCTGTATATATTCATCTGTGGTCAATCCGTCCGTTGTTTTGAATATTTGCTCGTTGTAAGGCAGGCTCGACACGGCGTTTCCATATTTCTTGCATACCGCGATACAATCCGAAACAACCGCTTTATCTATAAGCGGCCGTATGCCGTCGTGTATTATTACAATATCGTCAGCCTTGCAATTTTCCGCGAGATTATAGACTCCGTTGCGGATAGACTCTTGTACCGTCTCGCCGCCGTTCACGATCCATTTTAATTTAGAGATATTATACTGCCGAGCGTAGGCTTTCACTATTTCATGCCACCCATCAAGACATACCGCTTCAATGACGTCTATATCAGGGTGCGTTTGAAATCCCTCAAGCGTATAAATGAGTATCGGTTTATCATAGACGTTGATAAACTGTTTCGGAATTTCTTGCATCGTCCGTTTTCCAGTACCGCTTGATATTACCAAAGCGATGTTCATAAATCGTTTCTCCTTTACACCATATTTTTCTTATTTTTCTTTATTTTTCTTAATGAAATAAAAGAGCCGTTCTTCTTTCCTCGATATATAGAGACTGCATTTCAAACGCGGAACAATCCCTTCGCTTATCTACGCTGTCAAGGCAGCGGCGAAGATACCGATCAACCTTATAAACGGGAATAATTATTGATATTTTTGGCATAATAACTTCCTATTTCCGTCGCCGGAATTCCCGCGCCGATTTCAAGAACGGAGTCCGGTTGAACCGCGAGTATCTCGTCAATTTGATGATAAAAGCTGTTCCATCGCGCCTTATCAATATATCTCTTAAAATCGTAATGAGCCGCGACGACTTGCTTCTCAAACATACGCGCCCCCTTGAACATGAGGATACGCGCGTTTGAAATATAAACGCCGAATTCTATAGCTATATAGTACCTGGGGGGGGGGAGTAAAAGATTCTTCAGTCTATGAGACGCTCTGATAATATCACTGCCCGCTCTTTTCAAGGAATTCATAATTATGCGTGTAAAGTCGTTATAAAGCAGAGAAAAAAGTAGAAACGGCAGGCGCAAATAGAGCCAGTGGGATTTGTTCAAAGGATATTCGTTCAAGCTTTTATTTTCCGCTAAAAATATTTTGAGTTTTTCCTCAAAGAAGGCGGCGCGACTGGCGTATTGAAAAGGAAAATCGGTATGAATATTTATAAACGCCGAAAGAGTTGAAATATATAACGCCTGACGATCAATAAGAGCGTCGTTCTTTAAATCTTCATAACGAAGCCAACGGTTTTCAAAACAATCAAAGGCGTTTTTAAATGATTTCTTCCTCACAATGGAATTTTTTCGCTGAAAATAAAAATACTTGAAATATTCTGATAAAACAACAACCCTATTCGCTTTCAGAAACAATTTATACATAATCGCGATGTCTTCAAAATTTTTCCCAAGTGGAAAACGCTCTTTTTCAAATAATTTTCTCGTATATATTTTATTCCAGACATAATTTTCAATATATTTGTCTTCAAGCAACATAGAAAGCGCTTCTTTATTAGAGAATTCTCTATCAAAATCAAATATATATTTCTGTCGCCTCATACATTTTTTTTGATAGGCGATAAAATATCCGAATTGAACAATATCCGCAGGAGTTTTTTCATACGTTTCAATGATTTTTGTATAAACGTTCTCTCCGAGCCAGTCGTCAGAATCTACAAAAGCGATTAAATCACCGGTCGCTATATCTAAACCCGCGTTTCTGGCGGACGACAATCCGCCGTTTTTTTTGTGAATCACGATGATTCGCGGATCTTTTTTCGCGTATTCATCGCATATTTCCTCGCTCCCGTCGGTCGAGCCGTCGTTAATAAAAATTATTTCCAAATTTTTATACGGCTGTGTTATGACGCTTTCAACGCATCTCCGCAAATACGGCTTAACGTCGTAAATGGGTATGATAACGCTAATTTTCTTTGTTTCAAGCAATTATAACCTCCTGCGTAATTACGGCGTAATCGTTTTTTCCGCTATTTATTATTTTCAAGAATAGAATCTGGTTGAACCGCGAGTATCTCGTCAATTTGATGATAAAAGTCGTTCCACAACTCCTTGTCAACGTATCTCTTGAAATCATAATGAGCGGCGGCGACTTGCTTCTCAAACAAACGCGCCCCCCTTGAACACGAGGATACGCGCGTTTGAAATATAACGAGATGGGTAATCCGGTTTCCCGACGATACGCTTCCTCTCGCTTTTCGCGGCAATCAGAGCCTTGATCGCGGCCGCGATA
>JAIRKH010000018.1 GCA_031260245.1 Treponema sp.
CCTCCGGTGTCTGTCCCCCTGAAGTTTGTCTGAAAAATGAAAAAAGTAAACGGTATTTTAAGAACGCGTACCTATATCATTTTGGGATAAAATCAAAGGAGTAAAAATGAAGATTGGACGTCTGTTTATAAATTTAAGCATTATTATAAATTTAACCATTATTTCCATAGTATCGTGTAATATGTTTTCCGCGTCTGACGGCGTGTACCGTGAGAACAATCCCGACGGGTTTAGGAAGGTCATTCTGAATAAAACCAACATGAGCAGGTTGTCTTTCGGTACAAGTTCACGAGAAGCGCACGACTCCAACGCGGCAGGTTATACTACTCCCAGTAGCAATGCGCACCTGCCTGGTTGCGTAATCAATGCGGAAGATTTCAACGACGACGGGAGCGGAACCATTACCATTACCTCCACAAACGCCAGCAACAACGCGGGCAAGATAGCGGGCAGTGAAGACGGCATCGCGTATTATTACAAGAAAGTAGACAAAAATACAAATTTCCGCTTGAGCGCGGACTTCGAGATTATCATCTTTGGACTTTCCAACGGCAAGGGAGACTTGAACGGACAGGAAGGCTGGGGCATCATGGCGCGAGACTACGTGCCGCAATATGCGAACATCGGCAACTCGAATTACGACCTGACTATAGAGGGCTTGCAAGCCAATTCCGCCAACAATACCACCAATGGGATGTATTACGCAGGCAAAGATAGAACGGATGGTCCCGGCGGTTCAGGCAACATGATAATGGTAGGCGGGGTGAAACGCGGGGCGCGCGTGTACTATCGCTACGGCGTAACGGACCCGACGGAAGACGCCGTTACAAACCCAGACACGGTTGCTGACGCTTCCCACGCCAAATTCTATTATCTGCCTCGCGAATTCGCGGATTATTCTATTTATCCGAGCATACAAGCCCGTCCCGATTACCCGTGGGGAACCCATACTTTAAATGGAGGCGTTGAAGTTTCGACTGGATTGCCTGTTCTAAAATATAGCCTCACACTGGAAAAGACGAACAACGGGTTCAAGGCGGTCATAGACGCTCCGGACGAAGGCTTCGCTACCCCGTGGGGGACGGTTTACAAGGGAATAAAAGCCGACCGTTCGCCGTCTCCGGGCGCGAAGATTGAATACGGCGACGTGGATACAAGAACAAAGAAAGCCAAAGAACTCGGCGGCGCGGCGATTCGAGATTTGTTGTTCAGTATTGATAAGGAATCTTATTACGTGGGCTTCTTTGCGTGTAGAGACGCGAAGGTTAAGATTTCCAACATACAATACTGGGAGGCGCCCGCGAGCGAATGCGCTCCGCTGATTGAGGTTGAGCCGGAAATCATCGTCCCGTCTTTTAACGTAACATCGACGGGGACCGCGTCGTTGACTGACTACATCTTCGCGGCGAGGGCTAACGTAAAAGGCGTGCTCGCCCTTTCCTTAAACGGACAATCCTTACCGTCCCGCCAGGGAACGTGGACCACCGAGAAATCTAACGCAAGCGCGGAACCGTTTGCAAACTTCGAGATCCCCGATCTTACTTTGCAAGAAGGGGAAAACGTATTCATAGCGGTGTTTACCCCGCTCGTGGATACGAAAACGGCGGACCCTCAAGAAGTAGACATGGACGACGCGTACCCTATCGAAGGCTATCAAGTGCTTGACCGAACGCCCATAAAGCAGACGTTTGTCGTAAATTACAAACAAATAACCGGCGATGGAGCAGGCAATCTCTATGTCGCGCCTAACGGCAGGAGTTTTAACAAAGGAACCAAGGCTTCTCCGCTCGACCTGATAACCGCCATAGATTTTGTTCAGCCCGGTCAACATATCGTTATGATGGACGGAGTATATTCCTACAAACACGTCAATATCCCGCGTTACAACAGCGGAACGCCCAAGGGTCAGGCGCTTGACGAGGTTTTCAAGGAAACGCCTGACGCTCGATACTCTGAAGTAGAGCAGTCTTATCACAACTTCAAGTACCTAGAGGCGGAAAATCCCGACCAAGCTATCATTGACTTTGGATGTCCGGAGACGTTAAAACCGGACCTGCCTGACGTGAAAGGTTTTGAGTTGCGAGGGGATTACTGGTGGATAGAAGGAATTCACATTCGGAATACCGCGAACAAGGTGAAGGGAATCAACGTCTTCGGCAAGAACAACGTCCTGCATCAAGTAAAGGCGTATTTCAACGGGGACAGCGGCGTGTCCATAGCGGGCGCTAGTACGGAACCCAAGGCTTTGTGGCCCTCGAATAATACCGTGCAGTACTGCGAATCTTTCGCCAATATGGACAAATCCCGCGAAGACGCGGACGGCTTCGCCGACAAATTGACCGCGGGAGAAGGTAACAGGTTCCTCTATTGCATAGCGCACCATAACGCGGACGACGGGTGGGACTTGTTCAGCAAGAAGGAAACAGGCGGTATCGGCGCGGTTCTGTTATACAAGTGCGTCGCGTATATGAATGGACGCTGGCTTGAGCCGGGACCGGACGACGACGCGGCGGCTGACGACGATTATCCTGGCTGGCACTTGCAGAACGAATCCACGAAATCCGGAGGCAACGGCTTTAAGATGGGCGGCGAAGGCATAGCGGTTCTGCACGAAGCGGTCGATTGCTTGTCCTTCCTGAACGACGCGGACGGATTCACGAGCAACTCGGACCCGGCTATCCTCCTAACGAACTGTACCGCGTACAACAACGGCGGCACCATAGACGAGAGCGTAACGACCCGACCGGGCAATTATGCGATATACGGCGCGGGCGCGGCCGGAACCACAGGGCTTGACGCGGTTCTGACGCAGGTGGTTTCGCTCTATGCGAGAGATATAGAAGAGGGCGGGGACCGAGATGCGGTACCGACTAACGCGGACCGCGCGGAAATCAAGACCACTGCCACCGGCTATGTGTGGGACGGAACCAACACCGTCAACAAGGCCGGGCGCATATTGACTGTAGAGAACAACGTGGAAAACATGACTCCGCCGTTTACTAACTGGGAGGACGAAAACACGGTGAGTACGCCCTATACCCCCGACTCGGCGCGGAAGGTAAAAGGCTTGTCCAAATGGTCCGCAAACAATCTGAAAGGCGCCTTCCTTGAGCGGGAGGAGGACGGCAAGCAGTATAAACTCAACGACTTTATGAAACTTAAAAACGTGATTGGGACGGTTCCGGGAGCGCGGGACTTATGGTAGGAGTAAATATGAGAATATTAACTATATTAGCAATCATTGCTATAACGGGTTGTCAAGGAGAGCTGACGCCGGAGGATATTAAGCCTGAAAACAACAATCAAGGCGGCGTTGGAGGCGGCGAAGACCCGCGAGGCGGGAAGATTCTCGACCAAGGGTTAGCGTTCTACAATATGCCCGGCGGCATCTTTGACTTGGAGGAGGGAACTTACGACACGCCGGAGACCATCGGGCGGACGTTGGACCCGTCTGACAGTAAAGTCGGCGAACTCAGCCCAAGCGAAGAACCGTATGTCGCGGACGCTAACGAGGAAACGCGGGCAAAATACATCGTGAGAGGACCGTCTTCGGTTTCCACTTCCAAGCTGGACTCAGGCGGGTTTATGGACGCCGCTTTCCTCTATTACGCCTTGCCTCTGGAAGGCGAATTCACCCTACGCGCGCGAGTGCGGATGACCGCGAAGGCGGGCGACAGTACCAGCAAGGGCTATTTTTTCGGCGCGTTTACCGGAACGCCTGAAGACGTAGGGGTGAAATTTACTTCCACGTCGCAGGGCGCGGGTTTGCTCTTTCGTACCAACGACACCGCGGATAATAACAGCGGCGGCGGTCCCTCCATACGTCCTTATTTCAAGAACGAGGGCGGCGGCTGGTCGACCGGTCCCACTCAATCAGCCGTTACGACGAGTCTAAAAGAAGAAACATGGATGAACCTGAGACAACCAAGCTGGCGGCAAGAGCGAATCTTGGAAATAATCCGCGAGAGCGAGCCTCGCAAAGGCGGCGACGGCAAAGATTATATCACCGCGTTTGTGATGCGGGTTTATGACAGCAAGAGCGGCGTTCTTCGAGGGACGGTTTACATTTATAGCGACGCCGTTCATGAAAGTTTAATAGTTGGGAATAATGTCTATGTTGGAATAGCGTTGTTGGGCAGTTCGGTGGAATTCTCCGAGATAAGCCTGTGGGAGAACAACAATAAGTCTGGAGACCCCATATTCAAGACGCCTGCGACGTATCCCGCCTATGTAGACGTAGAAAGCGTGAAAATCGGGGTTAGCCGCGACGGCGGGAGTCTGAATACCGGTTACGGCAATTCTTCGCTTTTTGCTAATTGCGGTATATACAAGGTTAGTAGCGTCGCGGACGCCAAATCTCGCCCCGTCTCCCTTACGGCTGTAATTAGCCCTGATTATGCGAACAATCTCTTTGTTAAGTGGGAAATCATAAAAGAATATGATACATCTGGCGGCGCGATAACCGTTACCCCTACAGACGGAGACGAAGAGAGCGGATGGAGAAAGGCGAATGTTACAATCGAGGGCGCCGGGTCGGTGGTAATAATGGCGACTTCCCGCGACCCGAGTTTGGCTGACCATTGTTTGGAATTGGTAGTAGGCGAGTGAGAATCTCTCACTCGTAGGCGAGGGGAGGACTCGCCTATAGGTTAGAGACTCTCTAACGCGTAGGTTAGAGCGCCTCTAACAGAAGTAAATTAGGTAATCACCGGCTTTGCCGGCGGTTAGTCCTTTTTATTTGAGAAGGACTAATATTTTTTCTAATATTTTTTATGGAGGAAACATGAAAAGATTAAGAATTATGACAGCCGTCGTAATGACGTTTTCGGCGTTGTTCTTCGGTTGCGACACTGGCGGCGGCAGCGGAGATTCGTCCGTCAAAGTAACCGGCGTTACCATTAGCGGTACTGGCGTTACAAGCGGCGCCGCTACAATAGCCATTGACGGGACCCTTCAGTTGATAGCGACGGTTGCGCCCAATAACGCAACCAACAAAACAGTTACATGGGCGAGTAGCGACGACGCTATAGCTACTGTTAGCGCGGCTGGGCTTGTAACCGGCGTTGCGGAAGGCGAGGCGACCGTCACCGCGACTGCGGGAGGAATCGATGCGACTGTTACGATAACCGTTACCGAGCCTGCGAAGGTTGAAAGCGTTATCATCAAGAACGGCGCTACAGAGGTTACCGGTCAAGCCATTAATACCAGGGCTAACGGAGAGATAGAGCTTACCGCTGAAGTAAGTCCTTCCAACGTATCTAACGCGGACAAGGTTGTTACATGGACCAGCGCCGATTCCAATATAGCTAGAGTTAATGCGGAGACGGGACTTGTAACTGGCGTTGCGGAAGGTACGACGACCATCACCGCGACGACCGCAGGCAAAAAAGAGAACGATGAAGAGGCGACCGCCTCCGTTACCATAAACGTTACAACGCCTAAATTGGTAATATTTAACCAGACAGGCGCGGGCGAAGGAAGCGGCGTGGGCGAAGGGTTAGCGACGGCGGGAAACGTAACGGACAATATGTTTAATGAAAACAACAGGCTCGTTGTTACCAATACAAGTACCGCCTCAGGGTGGGGAACCGAGCTTAATAAAGTTAAGGGAAATACCTTTGTCTATCTGGATATACCGTTAAAAGCGCCCTTTAGCGTCAGCGCGCGGCTGAAAATCTCATCGTTACACGCGGCCGCCGGTACCGATAACGGTATATTTGTGGGCGCGTTTACCGACCCGACGGTAGATACTACCAACGCCGACGCCGCAAACCCGGAAACTTTCATCGCGCTTATGGGCATAAATTCCGCTACTAACGGACGTAGAAGTGTGTACGGGACGCGAATTACTACCAGCGACGTAACCGACAATTCCGCAGTGGGCGCCACGCAATTTACCGAGTCTACCGGACAAGAATATTTGTATACAGTAGCGCAAAACACGCTTGACACCTATACGATTTTTGTGGAAGACGACGCTTTTAATCCCCCCAGATCGCGTAATCCCTATCCGGTGAACAGGGGACCTAACAACGACCAAGTTTTCCCCGCCCTGGGAGAGGCTGATAATGCGGTCTACCTGGGTTTCCTCGTCAACGGCGTGGTAGCGGAAATCTCCAATATCGTCATTACGCAGGGAAGCGAAACTGTCTATGAGAAGCCCGCGGATCCGACTCCTTATCCTCGTGTGGAAACCGTTACAATAACTAACTCGACGGGCGCCGAGGTTGAGGTAGAGGGGCTTTTGCAGATGACGGCGAGCGTAACGCCCACCGGAGCGTATCAGGGAGTTACCTGGTCAATAGACCCGGAGGACGCGCAATACGCGACGATTAACGCCGATACCGGCGCGTTGCAGGGGGTCGATATAGGGACCGCCAAAGTCTACGCGACTTCGATTGATAACGGCGCAGACGGAATGCCGGTAAAATCTGAGGCTTTCAGCGTAACCGTAAAGGCAAAATCTGAATTACCTCGTTATCGCTCATGGAACTTCCAGGAGCTTCCGGCGGGATGGGAAAACAACACCGCAAACACAACCAATACGCCTTATATTCAGGGGATGACCTTACTGGCGGCGATGCGGAATGGCGGTATGTCTGTTGTCAATAACCAAGTCGTGCCAGAGGGGTCAGATCTTTCTATAGGAGCCTTAAAACCCAATGGCGCAATGGCAAATGGTTTTGCCGTTATCGAGTCTGTGGAAGGGCCCTTTGGTATCACTTTAAAATACCACGCAAACTCAAGCAGCGCAAATATTTCGCGCAATCCTTCAATTAAGATAGGAGAAGAAGGAAAGTCAAAGTTGGATCCAGGTACCTATACTGTTGTAGGTGCGGAATGGAAAGAGTATTGGGATTCAGTGGCTGCTATTAATGGAACGCCTTCAACAGGCACTTCAGACCCGCAGACGTGGTTTTACAACTATGAAGGTACAGATAATGTTGATATTCTACTCTTGGCATCAGCAAATCCAGGACTTATTTTTGACGTTATAATAAGCGAGCCTGTCCCCGTTGTTGATGTTACGGGCGTTACGCTTGACTCAACCGCGAGCGTAGCAGTCGGTAAAACGGTAACGCTGACTCCGACCATAAACCCCAACGACGCGACCAACAAGGCGGTTACATGGGAATCGTCCGATGGGGCTATAGCGGAAGTAAACGCCAGCGGCGTCGTTAGCGGCAAGGCGGAAGGCACGGCGATCATTACGGTAACTACCGTGGACGGCGCCAAGATGGCGACCTGCACAGTAACGGTATCCGCCCCCATAGCGGTTACGGGCGTTACGCTTGACTCAACCACGAGCGTAGCAGTCGGTAAAACGATAACGCTGACTCCGACTGTAGCGCCCGATAACGCGACCAACAAGGCGGTTACATGGGAATCGTCCGATGGGGCTATAGCGGAAGTAAACGCCAGCGGCGTCGTTAGCGGCAAAGCGGAAGGTACTGCAACCATTACGGTAACTACCGCGGATGGCGACAAGACGGCAACCTGCCAAGTAACGGTAACGGCGGCACCGCCGCCAGTAGAAGCAGCTGACAAGACGTGGAGCTTTGCAGACGATGCGTGGAATACATACTTTGAGAGTTATGGCTCTTCGGATTACAAGGAAACTTCTACCGTTGATGATTTGACCGTAATAGGCGGTACTGGCGGTGTAAAATTTACTACAAGCAACCAGACCGTAAATGGAACTATTTACTCGAAACGGTTGCAATTACAAGGCGCAGGAAGCACAACAAATAGGGCTGTAAGTTTTGATGTAGCCGGCGCGTGCGCTATAAAAGTTATTGCTCATAGCGGTAATACAGGACGCAAGCTAAGGTTGTCAGATGGAACTGATGTAGTAGAATCAGAAGATGTTAATGCAGGCGCGGAATATACGATAGATTATACTGGCGAAGGCGCTACTCTGTATCTGTATTCTTCATCCAGCGGCATAAATCTTTACACTATTACGATTGACTATCCGTAAAGTAAGCTACCGTAGGTATAGCCTAAACGGTTAAGTAAAACTGAAGCCGCCTCCATAATGGGGGCGGCTTTTTTATTGGGGACAGACACTGGGAGGCGTATTGCGGGAGAGGTTCGGGGTGGTGCGTGGGGGACAGACGCCGGGGTGGAGAGACGCCGACAGGGGAGGGTTGTTGACGTTTGCGGTCAAATGGCGTATAATAAAAGAGGAGGGAATTATGTCAGATATAGCGATAGAATATGAGAAAGGGCTGACTTTCGAGAAAGTATGGACGATGTTTCAGGAGACCGGGCGTCAGATGAAGGAGACGGACCGGTTGATAAAGGAGTTGAGAGAGGAGTCCAAAGAGACTGACCGACGTATGCAAGAGACTGACCGGTTGATAAAGGAGTTGTCAAAGAACGTGGGCGGGGTGAACAAGACGTTAGGGAATTGGGCGGAGGAGACGGTGGCGGTCAATCTGGCTGAGAAGTTCAACGCGTTTGGCTACAAGCTTATCTTGGGGGGCAGGGACGTGAAGTTTAGTAAAGACGGACAAACGTTTGCGGAGGTGGATGTTTTGCTGTGGAACGGGGAATACGTCATGCCAGTGGAAGTGAAGACGACGCTGACGGTAGAGGATGTGAACGGGCATTTGAGGCGGCTTGGGCGGGTGCGGGAATGTCTGGATTATAGCGGGGATAGGCGTCGGCTGATAGGGGCTGTGGCTGGGATGATAACGTCTGAGGGTGTGCGGGATTATGCGCAAGGCAGAGGACTTTATGTGGTCGTGCAGTCTGGGGATTCGGCGGCGATAGCGCCCCTGCCTGAAGGCTTCACCCCGCGCGTGTGGTGAAGGCAAACTGCCTCTCCCATGACAGGGACAGACACTGAACATGATAAGCGACGTTTTTACGGCGAAGGTAGAAAGCATAGCATCTACTGGCGCGGGAGTGTTGTCAAAGATGGGGCAAAGAGTGTTCGTGGACGGCGTCGCTCCATGCGATGTCGTCCGAGCGCGTATCACAGAAGAGCATAGAAACTGGGCGACAGCGGAAGTTGTTGATATTGTGGAACCGTCTCTCAAAAGACGAGCGCCTCTCTGTCCTTTATTCGGTATATGCGGCGGTTGTTCTCTTCAACATCTTGTCTACGATGCGCAAATCAAAGCAAAAGCGACTATTCTCAAAGACGCCTTTATTCATATCGGTGGTTTATCGGAATTGCCAGAATTAATAATCAAGCAGAACAAAGAAAACGAGTTCGGGTACAGAAACAGGGTTAGGTTTCATGTAGGTAGGCAAGGACAAATCGGTTTCAAGGCGAAAAGAAGCGAAGAAATCATCCCGCTTTACCAAGCAAATCCACCGGAGGTCAAAATTTGTCCTGTAGCAGATACGGGTATTAACGCCTTTCTCAAAAGTAACCCTTCTCTTAAAAGAGAGGCAACTGTTTATTCATTCAAAGATATTTTTTTAATTGAGGGAGAAAAAGGAAAAAGCCGCGGCAAAGTAAGAATTCTCGACCGAGATATTATTTTAGACGCGGGCGTGTTTTTTCAGAGTAACGCCCTAATGCTTGAGGAGCTTGTCAAAGATATTCTCTCTCTTGCAGGGGAAGCCAAGGGACCCTATCTGGACGTCTATTCTGGGGTCGGTACATTTGCCGCGTTTCTTCAAGATTTCTCTCCCGCGCTCGATATTATAGAAGAAGACAAAACCGCATTAGCAATAGCACGGGAAAATATCAAAAATCTGGGGGAGATATTCGCAGTTTCGAGTGACAGTTGGGCAAGAATACAAAACACCAAAAAATACGGTCTCGTAATCGTCGATCCTCCTAGACAAGGGCTTTCATCATTTTTCCGCAATCGTCTTTGCAAGGACCATCCGCCAGTCATTATCTATGTGTCTTGTAACCCAGCCACGCTCGCACGCGATAGTAAAGCGTTTGTCCAAGCCGATTACCGACTTGCTTCTCTCTCCATGTTCGACTTTTATCCACAAACTGCTCATATCGAAAGTCTCGCGGTATTCTGTTAAGTGTCTGTCCCCCCATCGCGATACGATGGGGGGACAGACACTATATCTCATCCTATGGCGGAAGACCCCGACTCGCTCGTCCTGATACGTATACATTCTTCGATGGGGAGAACAAATATCTTGCCATCTCCGATTTCACCGCTCCGAGCGGCGCGTATGATGGCATCCACTGTAGGTTTTACAAAGTTGTCATTTACAGCGATTTCGATGCGAACCTTCTTTAGAAGATTCACCTCAACTTCAACGCCGCGGTAACTCTCCATATACCCTTTTTGCTGTCCACAACCCATTGCGTTAGTAACAGACATCTTATAAACTTCAGCCTTATAGAGTTCCTGCTTCACTTCATTCAAGGTATGCGGCTGTATATAAGCAATTATCATTTTCATTTTAATGCTCCTTTTGTAAACTTACATATTACTGAAGATCTGGAATCCAGTATAGGCTTCAGCCTTATGTTCTGAAATATCAAGGCCCATAAGTTCTTCTTTAGGCGCTACTCTCAAACCGACGGTTGCTTTAATAACCAAGAAGAGAATAAGACTAAGTATAGCCGTCCACGCGCCGACGGATACGACGCCCAAGAGTTGTACTCCCAACTGATGAAAACCGCCGCCGTGGAGAAGTCCAACTACGTCGGCGTCTGGCGCGTTGCCCCATATACCAACCGCAATGGTACCAAATATACCACATACCAAATGTACAGAAGAAGCGCCGACCGGATCGTCAATCTTGAGAACCTTGTCGATGAATTCAACCGCGGCGACTACCAGAACGCCGCCTATGAATCCGATAACAACGGAAGCTCCGGGCGACACTACCGCGCACGGCGCGGTAATTGCTACAAGCCCAGCTAAAAGCCCATTGAGCGTCATAGAACAGTCAGGTTTTTTGAACCAAATCCATGAGAATATAAGAGCGCCGATAGCCCCAGCCGCGGCCGCAAGGCATGTGGTGACAGACACTCGCGCAATATTAAGACCGCTCCAAATTCCTCCGTCGCCTACCGTGGCGACGCCTGTAGATGCGGCGTTAAACCCAAACCATCCGAAGAACAGCAACAGTACGCCAAGCGCCGCATACGGAATGTTGTGTCCGGGAAAAGCTTTGATCAACACATGCCCATTGGCGTTTTTTACATACTTGCCGATACGAGGACCAAGAACCATAGCGCCAATAAGCGCCGCCCAGCCGCCGACAGAGTGAACTACTGTTGAACCGGCAAAGTCATGGAATCCAAGGTTTGCGAGCCAGCCCTCGCCCCAGACCCAATGCCCTGAAATGGGATAAATGAATGCCGATATAAAACAGGTATAAATTAAATAAGATTTGAATTGCGTCCTTTCTGCCATGGCGCCAGATACGATAGTGGCCGAAGTCGCGGCGAACACGACCTGAAAAAACCAGCTCTTGTAGAAATTCCCATTCTCGACATTTAGTTCCATGGGTCCGTGAAAGAATTGATCTGTCCCTATAAATCCACCAAGAGCGTCTTTCCCATACATGAAACCCCACCCTATCATCCAATACATGATGACTCCAAAACAGAAGTCCATCACATTTTTCATAGTGATATTGGTGGCGTTTTTCGCACGGGTAAGACCTGTCTCAACCATGGCAAAACCGGCTTGCATAATGAAAACCAAAATTGCCCCAATAAACAGCCAGACCACATCTAGGGAAAAGCCTAGACTTTCAACACTCTCCTGTGCAAAAAGAGAGGTTACCATAATCATCATAAACAGAGCTAATATAAAATTTTTTCTCTGCATTTTTTCCTCCTAAATTATGCTTGTTTCTCTTATACATAATTCGTGCCAATATCAGTTGCAGAGTGTCTATCCCTATGCTCCTATGTTTACCCAACACCGCCGCGGCGCATAGCAAGGTACCGTTCAAGTATCGCCTCATCCGGCGGGAAAACAATATCTATACGTCCCATTATATAGTGAAAGAGTCCTCCGAATTCCCAGTCCTTTGCTTCTTTCACAAGGCCTGACGCTACAGGATTATTGTCAATATACCCAACAGTTTTCAGAAAATCTTCAATTCCGTTGATAATCCTTGACCAAAATCGTTCTCCCCACAGATGCCCTGTCATATTATGCTTCTTATTCCATCTTCTTGTGAAACTGCATTTAATCCATTGCATTATTTTAGATAATGATTCTCCTTTTCCCGGTGTGATAAGAAAATGGAAATGGTTATCCATAATGCAAAAATTACTGATGATAAAATCATACTTTGTTTTGGCGGCTTTAATAACTTCCAGAAACAAGTTTTTGATTTCCGACGTTTTCATTTCATAGTTACCACGATTTATTTTCGAGGTAACATGGTAAGTTACTCCCGCTTGGAGCTGACGAGGCTTTCTCATAGAGATATATGAGGAGTTAAGATGTAATTTGCTTTGATTTTCTATAATTGTCTGTTCATTTTTTCTATGCTCTCGGAAAATAATACAAAAATGTAGGTTACAAAAGCGTTATCCTACATTTTTGTAGATTTATAAGATTTCCAGTTAATAGCGTAATGATGAACACGGAGTCCCATCTGCCTTTCCGTGATGCCTAGTCTACGGCTGGCAGCGGACATATTACCTTCGCTGATTTTAAGAGCCTCGACTATAAGCTCTTTTTCAAGCCGTGAGAGAGCGGCTTCTAATGTGGTATTAGGTTCTGTTTGAGTAGAAGACGACGACTGAAGACTTGGTGGTAAATTATACGCGTGGATAACCGAATCGGTTGAAAGAATTACTGCGCGCTCAATACAATTTTCAAGTTCTCGCACATTTCCGGGCCATGAGTAACTCGTCAATAAGTCAATAGCTGGTGAAGAGATACGCTTGATAAGCTTGTTGTTTTTCTCGGCGTATTTTTCAGCGAAATGGTCGGCTAAAAGCACAATATCGCTCTTTCGTTCTCGCAAAGGGGGAATATGCAAAGGAAAAACATTCAAACGATAATATAAATCTTCCCGAAAGAGTCCTGTTTTAACCGCTTCGTCAAGATTTTGATTTGTCGCGGCTATCAAACGGACGTCGACTTTTATAGTGACTGTCCCCCCGACGCGCTCAATCTCTCTTTCCTGAAGCACGCGGAGAAGTTTTGCTTGTATTGGAGGAGAAAGCTCGCCGATTTCATCGAGAAATAACGTTCCTTTATGCGCTTGTTCGAATTTGCCTTTGTGAAGATTCATCGCTCCGGTAAAAGCCCCTTTTTCATGACCGAAAAGTTCGCTCTCTATGATAGATTCGGGTAGAGCGGCGCAGTTTATTTTGATAAAAGGCGCCTTGCTCCGTGGAGACAGACGATGCAATTCGGCGGCCATAAGTTCTTTGCCCGTACCGCTCTCGCCTGTGATGATAACAGTCGCGTCGCTAGGCGCTACCTGCGAGAGTAATTCGTAGACTTCACGCATAGCGTTACCTGTCCCTATGATGGCGCTACCTTCGGCTATATGAGCAAACTTTCCGATAGGGGGACAGTCGCCTTCGCCTTTACGGAGACAGTCGCTTTCATCGCTGTTTCGCAAGCGAAATTGTTCCTCCAAAATTCGCTCACGTAGCTTTGCAGAGTCCGAGATGATTGACGCTGTTTTTTCGAGAAAAGAGCGGTCCCAGGTAATTTGTTGTTCTTTATAGCCGTCGTTATTGAGACGACGTTCCGCGCTAAGGGTACCTATGACGGTCTTGCCGGAACGGATAGGGACACAGTAATACGTGAGTCCTTCGAGATCTTTTTGTGTCCTATTTTTTGCGCGATTCAAGAAACGGGAATCTTGCGATAAATCCCTCACGATAATTGGAAGACCTGACTCAAAGACTCTACCTACAAGTCCTTCGCCAAGACGATAGCGTCCACGTGATTTTTCCTCGGTGGACAGACCGTAAGCCTCCTCTATCTTAAGAACGCCTGTAGACCTATCGAGGAGGGTCACCATACCCCAGGTGAGTCCTGCTCTCGTTTCAAGAAGGTTTAGAAGCGGCCCGAGCGCTGCCCTCAATTCCACATATTTGTCGAAAGTTCTCGCGATATCAAAGAGTAATTCCAGCTCTGTTTTTGGGTCGCTTAACATAACTTCCTTCTGAAGTAACCTTACCATATAATATCTATCGGCTTAGAAAAGTCTGTAAAAGTTTTACCATAGAGTAAATTTTTTTATAGCCTCCCTCTAACCTCTTAAGAAGCGGTACATCGGAAGCCGCTTCGAGTTCCTTCCAATTCATAATAAAGTCGTGTAAAGGTTTTTGCTTATCGTCAATCAGGGTTTTAAAAAATTTTCCTATAGTAATGAGCGACTGAGCCATATTGTTTATGATATCTTGCGCTGTTGTGTTTATCAATTTGAAGAGGTTGTTTGCATATTTCACGTGACTTTTCTCTTTTTCAGCCTTGGATGCGTAGATTCTAAGTTTATCTCCATAGTCTCCTGATGAAGATAACGTCGCATCAAAAGCTTCTATTTTTTGAGGGATGTCGCCCAACTTGTATATGGCGTCTGACATTTGGTGGGACAGCATCTGATTTTGCCATTGTCCCTTGACTAAGAAAATATCACACAACGAGCGCAATTCTTTATTGAAAATTTCAAGCAAAAAAGTCTTTAAATATGCGAGCTCTTCAATATGACTAAACCCATCTAATCCCTTCTTAACAAAATTTTCATTTATCGCTTTAGTATAGTATTGGAGGTAACTGATTTCCGTCTGCCCAAATATATCCCGCGCAAGGGTACCAATAACCTCGTCTTGCTCCGCATTGATGATTTTTTCAATAGTCTCTTGCGTACCGGCGCGTTTTTCTTCAAGCCATTCCTCAACAATATGTTCATTAGGAATATTCGGATTCACCTGAAGAACAGGATTTTTATCGACAATCCGCGCTATGAGAAGCAATATACTGGAACTCTGAATATCGTGGAGATGGGTAAGTAGTTTGTACCATTGGTCTATGTTGATTATTTCCATATCTTTGTATGCGTTAATTATTTTTATCGCTTTTTCCCAGTCCTGAATCATGTCCATAGTGTAAGCTGCTTCCATGAAATCTTTCAACTGATCGCTAACAGACTCGCCCGGAACAGTGGAAAATTGAGGCTTATAAATAAAATTGTGTTCCGAGATATTCTTATCGAACTTCTTCACGATACCGTAAAAGTCAAAAGAAACAAAATTGATGAAACGTAGTATGGTATTGTAACAATCATTTATTTGTTTTATCATGTCCGCGCTGAAAATAGCAAAAAAACTCTCCATCTCTTTTATTATCTCACCCGCTAACTGTTGCGGCGGCGTCGTTTTGGCGCGAGCTTCTATCGCGGTTTTACTAAACTCTTCCATCGCTTCAATTTGTTTCTTATCCATGAAACTTTCGATAGTAAATACCTTTAATTGAGATGAAACCGCGGCTCTTTGCGTGAATATCTGCGCTCTTGAGATATTTTTGTAGATATTGTAGAAAAATTTTCCAACCTCGCCGTCGACCTTTCCTTGTTTAGGCTTATAAAATTTCTTGTACCTGCTTTGAGCAATATCTCTCGCCACCATTTTAAGCATTTTTTTCGTCTCTGCCTCCATCTTATTTCTGGGTTCGACGCTTGAAGAGAAAATTCTCTGTAATTTATCAAAAAAAGAAAACATACTTTTATAATACTCAAAAATGAATAAGATTCAAGTAGTCTTAAAGTTAAAGTCAGCGTCTGTCCCCCACAGACAGAATGTTAGTTTGCAAACTAACAAACTAACACAAAAACTCAATCAAAACCCGAGAGACTTCCGTAATACAAGCGGAGGAAGATATATGAAAACGATAGAACTATTAGGAGTGTGTGCAATGCTATTTTGTACTTGTTCGAGTTCAGCGAATGAAGATAATCTCCAGAGAGCGTTTGGAACCAATACAAAATCCGTATCTCCGGTGTTTCTAGGATGTTCCGCAATTTCTTCAACGGAAATCTCGTTTCGCTTTTCACTGCCGGTCACTATTGTGTCGGTGAAATTTGAACCGGCGTTAGAGGTAGAATCCGTTGAAAACGGGAAAACGGCAATCGTTCGTTTAAGCAGCGAAGTATCTGGTGGAAATCCCATAACAGCTAATGTTTTGGTTGAAGATGGCAACAAAAACACGCTCAATGTGTTAGTTTCGTTCAGGTCGAGGAATGAAAAGCTTCCCCGTTTTCTGATAACGGAAATACGAACAGAAACGGCAAAGCCAAAAGGGGAATTTGTTGAACTGAAAATGTTGGAAGATGGAAATTTATGCGCCTTACGAATGTTTACCGCGACAGACAGCGTAGAGACGCCGGTCTTTGAATTCCCGTCTGTTGAAGTGAAGAAAGGCAATTATGTAGTGATTCATCTACGGACTTATGAGGAAAATGCGATAAACGAAATCAATGGCGATAAAACGGAGTCAAAGGCGAAAGATTCGTCTGATATAGCTTGGGATCTTTGGTTACCGGATTCTGTGGAGCGTTTGCGGAAAACAGATGCAGTTTTTCTCATGGATCAGGATGATAATGTCGTCGACGCGGTGGTGTTCACTGTGGATGACGCATGGGGGACTACGACGAACAGAGGAAACATAGAACAGGCGGCGGCGCTACTTGGGAAACAAGGAGCGTGGATTTTCGAGAGTGGAGACGTTCCCGCGCCAAGCCACGCCTTTTCTAGCGCAAATACCACTTCGACGAGAACTATTTGCCGCGACGAGACTCTTTCCGACTCGAATACCGCTTCCGATTGGTATATTACTGCATCAAGCGGCGCGACGCCGGGTAAGCCAAACAATCCGCGCAAATATACTGCGAAGAAAAAATAATCGCGAATATGAACTAAAAAAGTATGGGAATAAAAATACAACATAAAAATATGCGCTTACAAGAAAAGTAATCTGAACCGTATCAAAGAACAGCGGCGTTCCAAGAGATGAAACGCCGCCTAAAATTCAGCCGTTTACGCAACCAGCATGGAAAAGACCATCACGAAAAGAGCGACGGTTTCGCACAGTCCGATGACGAGCATATAGTTGCCGAAGCCCTGTCCCGTTTCGCCGTAAGCGTCGCAAGCGGCCGCGGAACAGTTGCCTTGCGCGAGCGCGGACCCGCCTATAGCCAGACCCGCGAAAAGCCCCACGCCCAACAACTGAAAAGCGTTGAGGTTCTGGCTCCCCATCAGGGTTTGCATGAGGATAAACCCATAAATCGTCTGAGTCAAGGGAGCGCCCGCAAAGGCGACGAGAATAAACGGCACAGGTTTATTCTGAATAAAACATTTTTTCCATGCGCCGATAGCCGCCATTCCCGCGACACCGGCGCCCGCCGCTGAACCAACAGCCGCAAGCCCCAAGCAAGCCCCGACCCCAATTTGTCCAACTAATCCAGCATCCATAATTCACTCCTTAAAAAGCAGTTTTTGCGGAATCTCATCTCTGAGAACCGCGCGTTTTATTTTTCAGAATGGGGGAGTTCTGCTAGTAGACGGCGCTCATTCAAGCAACCGCTAACGACGCCCCCTCTCCCTACTTTTCTTATTTACTAAACGGTTTGTAGGCGTAACCCGACCATTCCATGCCGAGGTGGTTGCCCGCGTATTCGAGCAGGTTAAGTCTGACCCCGTGAACAATAACCGAAAGCGCGTTCATAACCATGTTCAATCCATGCCCAAACGCAAGAATCAGCGCCGCCGCAAATATTTTTAGTACTACCGACAGAACCGACCCGCCGACGCCGCCCCCCACCGCCATAGAATTGAAGCTCTGGGCGATAGACGCGCCCGCAAGCCCCACCGCAAAAAGCCTGATGTAGCTGATGATGTCCGCGAAACTTGATACCGCATTGAGAAACGTCGGAAGAAAATTTGCGAAACTTTTGCCGACGTTGGAAATAGGGTTGCCCCCCCTTTGCTCCGCAAAGATAAAATAGGTCCCGAGCCCAATACCAATGAAATATACGGCGAATCCCGGTAGTTCCACCTGCAAAAGCATGGATAAAACGAGGAAGTAAAGCCCAATCATCATCAGGAGCCAGCCTGCCTGCGCGACGGCTACCAGAGACGGCAGTAGTTTCTTGATGTTCTTGATGTGCGCCCACACGAGCTGAATCAACGCGGTCGTGAAACACAGGAATTGCACGTTCCAATACGCCGTATTCGAAGGCTGGTCAGCCGGTATCTTGAACAGCTTTTGCAAAACGCCCGGGAACGGCGACAGCGGAATATCCGAGTTGAATTGAGGAAGGACCAGCGTTTGTAGAGCGGACGGCAGTTTTTCGTAAGGCATGGCAAACCACGCGCCGTTCAACGCGCCCCATACGATGGTGCAAAGCGATAGTAAGCCGAAGAGTTTCACGGCATCCGGCGTTCTACCCGTCTTTTTCTTATAATTAAGCCCAATACAAAAAGTAATAACAAAAATCAGCGTGCCGTAAGCCGCGTCCCCGAAAATCATGGCGAAAAACAGGCAGAAGAACAGCAGGTATGAGAAGCTGATGTCGTATTCGCGGTAACCGGGAACTGTCCCCAAGAAATTGAAGAGCGGCGCAATCAGGCGGACAAACGCGTTGTTGCGGACCAGCGTCGGCGGCTTGTCTTCTTCCGCGGGGTCGTCGGTTACGAGCGCCCAACCGTTTTCCGCGGCCGCCACTTTGAGCGCATCGACGGTTTCCGCGGGCGCCCACCCAGTCAAAAGAGATAGGGAGAAATCCGCCGAAAGAGAGGCTTTCTCAAGTCCCGCGCTCGCCGTCTCAAACTCAATGGTTTTGTCAAAAATCTTCAGATCAGACTCAATCGCGGACTTATTTTCAGCCAATCTCTGCAAATCAATCTCAATCGCGCCCAGCTCTTGGACGACGCGCGCGGCTTTATCGTTAAGCTCCGCAAGAGAGCATTGCGGCAAAGCAAAAGGACTTTCACCCACGATTTCCCGTCCCACAGCGACACCCCGCACGCCCGTCTTATCCTTTGCCAAAACGATAAACGGCTCGTCTTTCAATGCGGCGTAAGCTTTGTTGGTAAGCTCGTAGGGGATAAGGATGACGCCGCGGTCCGCGAGTTCCTTCAACGCGGACGGGCTAAAATCGCCCCATTTTTCGATACGACTCGTCTCCTTGAGGAGAAACGCTCTCTGTTCTTGTAAGTTTTTGCGCCTTTCCACCAAGTCTAAAACTCGCGCCGTAACGTCTTTTTCAATCGCAAAACGCGCCGCGTTTTTAGCGGTTTTGTAGGTACGGAGAACGCCAAGCGCGGTTTCCGCTTTGTTTTTCTGGTCAACGACTTTCGCAAGGCTCTCCGAAGACACGGTTTTCTTTTCAATGTGAATTACGCCAAGGTCGCGTATTTTCTCAAGATCTTTCTCTTGCGCCGCAGTAGCGAGAATTATAGACGCTTTTTTCATTGGAACAATCATTTTGCCTCCATGCCGCGTTTGGCTATTTTCCCACGCACGACCGACGCGGTTTGCTGATCCCCGAGGTAAACCTGAATTTTTTTGATATGGTTTTTAGTTTCGGGAATTTTGATTTTTTCAAAGAGGTTGACGCGCTGGGTGGTAACGCGCAATTCATGGTCGAGTCGTTGTTTCTGCTCTTCGAGGGTCTTCACCTCAATATCGATAAGCAGAACCTGCTTCATCTTAACGACCGCGGCGTCAAGCCACAGAGGCGTCCACGCCAAATCATAGGAGAAGACTTCAAAGTCTGCGCCCTGAAACAGAGGGATAGAAACGCCCGCAATATTACCGAACGCGGTTCTCACGCGAGTAATTTTGAGTATATCCTGCGTAAAAACGCCTTTTTCGCCAAAGACTCCAAGCCATATCTTGAAAGATTCATCGAATTGCTCTTTTTCCCGCATCAATTCGCGTATTCGTAACTCGGTATTCCGAATTTCCGCCTGAAGTTGTTGTTTTTTTAACATCAGCGTCGGTAAATACCGTTGATACATCTTCAGCGAATCTTTCTGTTTCTTCAGCTCATTCTTCGTCAACTTTATTTTCGCCAATTTTCTCCTCCATATTCCTTATGTCTAATCGGCATTGATTTTTAAAACCGCTTTTCTTGATACTCTACCGCCTAATCCGATAACGGAAAATGTATTCATATTTTCTATTTATGTATTGTTTTAATATAACGCTTCGCGTGGAAATGAAGCGAAACGGCGTAAAATCTTATTATGAAGCGTCTACCACGGCCGGCTTTCCCGCTGTTTACACATCTAAAACTTTTAACCTCAAATGTCCAGACCATATCTGATTTGCTTCACGAATTAAGAATTTGCGGATGAACATAAATTTGACGTTCAGCCGCAAATCCGCCGACTCTACCGTTTTGGCCAGAACTGCCCAATCAACTCGGAACGCAGACCCGTTTCTTCGGGACTGAAGCAGTCCGCGAGAATCTCCCATCCAAGATCCAAGGCGCGTTCAAGCGGAATATTCACGGATAGGTCCATCATCTCCTTTTCGAACTTCGCTCCATATTTCAGAAGTTTTTCGTCCCATGACGTCATAATGAAACCCATCGCCTTCTTTTCAAGCGTGTCTTTGAACGCCGAGTAGAGCTTAATCATGCCGTCCATGAGCGCGCGGTGGTCAGCGCGGGTCTTGCCGTTGACCTGTTGTTTCAAGCGGGACAAGGAGCCAAACGGCTCAATGCGCCCGCCTTTGAGGTAGTATTGTCCTTCGGTGATATAGCCTGTATTATCCGGCACAGGGTGAGTCACATCGTCGCCCGGCATAGTTGTAACGCCCAGAATGGTGATTGAACCAGCGGTCGCAAAATCAACCGCTTTTTCATAGCGGCTCGCAAGTTGGCTGTAGAGGTCGCCTGGATAGCCGCGGTTGGACGGTACCTGTTCCTGAATGATGGAAATTTCTTTCATCGCATCTGCAAAGTTCGTCATATCCGTCAGCAAAACCAAGACTTGCTTACCCTGTAAGGCGAATTGCTCCGCAACCGCCAGAGACATATCCGGTATCATCAGACATTCGACGGTTGGATCGCTCGCCGTATGCACAAACATCACTGTGCGAGAAAGCGCGCCTCCTTCTTCCAATGTATCCTTGAAGAATAAGTAATCGTCGTATTTCAGCCCCATACCGCCCAGAATGATGACGTCAACCTCCGCTTGCATAGCGATACGAGCGAGTAATTCGTTATAAGGCTCGCCGGAGACCGAGAAAATCGGCAGTTTCTGCGACACGACGAGCGTGTTGAACAGGTCTATCATCGGGATTCCCGTGCGAATCATACGGCGCGGAATGATACGCTGCGCGGGATTCACAGACGGCCCGCCTATAGGAATGAGATTCTCGCGGAGAGCGGGGCCCTTATCACGGGGGTCGCCGGAACCGGAAAAAACTCGCCCCATCAGGTTGTCCGAGAAGGAGACCTGCATAGGCTTACCGAGGAAGCGCACCGTATCGCCGGTAGAAACGCCGCGCCCGCCTGCAAATACCTGTAAGGACACAACGTCGTCTTGCAAACGGTTGACTTCCGCGAGAGACGTCCCGAAAATAGTGTCAACTTCAGCTAAGTCTCCGTATTTCACGCCCTCGGCGCGTACCGTAATGACGCTTCCTGTAATGGATTCTATTTTATTGTATACCTTTTTCATATGTTCTCCTTACTCTTTATTCGCTAATGATCTTCTCCACCGCGCCGTCAACGCCGCCCGAACATTCCGCAACCGTATCCTCAATCTCCTTTTGGAGCGTCTTAAACCGATCGCCGTTCCACGCCGAACCGTTGTAGTCAAGGAATTTTTGGCGGAGCTTGTTGAACCATGAGCGGGCGGAATTCTTATCCTTGAATGTAAATTTTGACGCCAAGATGTGTAAAACAATGTTAAAAACGTGTTTCTGACGATCTGGACTGACAGCCGCATCGACTTCGTCAAAAGAGTTCTGCTGAAAATAAACCGAATCAAGGAAATCGCCCTTTAAGTAGACGACGTAATCGTCAAGGCTCGTGCCTTCCTCGCCGACGACTTTCATCATTTGCTCGACTTCGCTCCCTCGCCGCATAAACCCATGCGCGTAATCCACCTTTTCTTGCGCGATGATGCCTCTGTATTTTGACCAGGAATCGAGAGGGTGAATCGCCGGGTATTTTCGGGCGTCCGAGCGCTCGCGGGAAAGCCCATGAAACGCGCCTACAACCTTGAGAGTCGCTTGAGTAACCGGTTCCTCGAAGTTGCCGCCCGCAGGACTCACCGTGCCGCCGATAGTGACGGAACCGATACCGCCGTCCCTCAAACGCACCAGCCCCGCCCTTTCGTAGAAACTGGCGATAGTCGATTCCAAATACGCAGGGAACGCTTCTTCGCCGGGGATTTCTTCCAGCCGTCCTGACATTTCACGCATAGCTTGAGCCCAGCGGCTAGTCGAATCAGCTAACAGCAGGATGTTCAGCCCCATCTGCCGATAGTATTCGGCAAGGGTTACAGCCGTATAGACCGACGCCTCGCGCGCCGCGACCGGCATTGATGATGTGTTACATATAATAATAGTGCGTTCCATGAGGGAGCGACCAGTGCGAGGGTCGGTCAATTCGGGGAATTCTTTGAGGGTTTCCACGACTTCGCCGGCGCGCTCGCCGCAGGCCGCCAAAATAACGACGTCAACGTCCGCATGCCTGCTCGTGATTTGCTGAAGCACAGTCTTCCCCGCGCCGAAAGGTCCGGGGATACAGTAGGTGCCGCCGCGGGCTACCGGAAAGAACGTGTCAATGAGGCGCACCCGCGTTACCATAGGTTCTTCAGGTTTAAGCCTTTCCTCAAAACAATCAATCGGACGCTTCACAGGCCATTTAAAGGACATACAAACCGAAATAACATTGCCTTTTTCATCTTTCAGTTCCGCAATCGCGTCATGAACCTTGTAAGAGCCGGCCGGCTTAATAGAAGCAACCGTGTAGACGCCGAAAAAGTTAAATGGTACCATGATACGATGCGTGAACGCGCCTTCCGGCGTCGTACCAAGGGTATCGGCGCGTTCTACCGTGTCGCCTACTTTTACCGCAGGCGTCCAGTCCCATTCTTTTTCCGGAAGCGCGTCGAGGTATACGCCGCGTTCCAGAAAGTAGCCCGTTTTTTCCGCGAGCTGGGGCAACGGGTTCTGCAATCCGTCGAACACTTGCCCCAGCAAGCCGGGACCGACTTCTACCGCAAGCATATCGCCCGTGTATTCAAGGGTATCGCCTACCGCGATGCCTTTGGTTATCTCGAATACCTGCAACTGACTCACGCCGCCGCGAATGCGGATAACTTCGCTTTTTAGCTTTTTATCGCCGACCAGCACGTAGCCGACTTCATTCATAGATACGGTTCCGTCAAATTTGACGCTCACCATATTGCCGTTCACGCCGACTACCGTTCCTTTTGTTCCAATCATTTGTCACTCTCCCAATCGTTGATGTTGTCAGAAAGTTTTTGATTGCCTTTCATAACATATTTCTAAATCTAAATTTCCGACCTTTCCGCGATAGCCGCGTAGAGCGTCTTGTATTCGTTAAATCCTTCTTCGGCTTTAAACAACGCCTTGCGCTCCAAAAGCCGCAGTTTGAGTAGGTAGGCATAGATTACATTCTCGTTGAAGTAATTGATACCCTGAAACGCATCTATGGCCCTCCATCGCGCCTCGTCGAGAAAAAGTTCCGCCTCAAGCGGCGACTCGATATTAACCGCGGCTTTCGCCGCGGCGACCGCGTCCGCCGGATACTCCGGCGGCTCAATAGCCGCGCCTTCTCGTTTAAGCTTTTCTTTTCGGAACCGCGCCAACTGTAGCCGTAACGTCCGCTCCCAGTTTCGCCACGAGTCAATGAAAGGGACGTTTGCGTTCCCGTCGCCCATGGGGTCAAGCACGCACCAATCGAGAAATTTCGCGTCTTCGGACGACAGTTTGGTCTTACAAAGGTCCACAAACGTGGACGACCGCATCGGAGGAGGCGAGTTATAGCTAACGCTGGGGAGCTGGGCTATCAAAAAGTAATAAGCCGCCATTCTTTTATTATCCTTTGGCCGCGGTTTTCAGAATTTCGGCAAGGCGCGGATTGAGGTAAGCCGAAAGCATCTCGGCCGCGGCCGTCGCCGAAAAGTCGTAATACGCGGATCCATCTTTGTTTGCTATACGAAAACCCGCCGCGAGATTCCTATCCGACTTGAGTTCCACGCCTTTCTTGAGCGCGTCCGCGAGTTTTTTATCAAAGAACGCCCGTATTTTCTTGAGGTCTTTTTCATTCAAAAGCACGTCAAGAGAATCGCTTCCTTTCAACGCCCATGCTTTAAGAATTTCAGGGAGCGTATTTTTCAAGGCGTCTTCGCTAAACGCGTCCGAAACGTTTTTTAGGACGATTTTATCGAGCAGAGCTTGAATTTCACCCTGAAAAGCCAGTATGAGGTTGCGGGACGCTTGGGCAAGAGCCGCGGCGCCGGCTTTCTCCAACCGTTCCGCATCCGACTTGGCCTTGGCGATTATGCCGTCGGCTTCTTTCTGCGCCGCGGCCGTTATTCTTTTGGCTTCCGCCTCGGCGTTGGTCTTTACTTTCGCGGACTCCGCGGTTGCGGACTCGACGCCTTCTTTTTTGATTTTATCAATCAGTTCCTGAAGCTGTATATCCATGTTTTCCTCTTTAATAATGAGAATATCATACTATAGCAGTTTTATTTTCTTTTGGCAAGAGTATTTTTATAAAATTCAAGGCAAAACAGAAAGAATCGTTCTTCCGTCTGCGATTTCGTTGAATTTTTCAGACAAAAAAATCTTGACAAAACTAAAGAATAGTTTGATAATACATTGTGAATTTACAACTTTCACAAAAGCCTGAAATAAACCTGAGCGCCCAGCTATACCAGTTTATAAAACTTATGGAGATGCCCGCGCTTGAGTTGCGCGCGAAAATTTCGCAAGAACTCGAATCCAATCCTGCGCTTGAAGTAGAAAGCGACTCCATAGAGATTCCCATAGACGACTCTCAGATAAATGACGAAGACGCCTATTTTGAGAACACGTCCGACCCAGGTTTCATCCATAAGAACGGCGATGAATCTTCCGACCAACAGCAAAAATTCATAGAAGGCGTGCTGACGCGCTCCGAAACTCTTCAGGAACATCTGCTCTGGCAGATACAACTCGAACCTATCGCCCCGAATATTCGGCGGCTTTGTGAAATCCTCATCCAGAATCTGGATTCAAATGGATTTCATATCACGCCTGTAGATACGCTCCTGCAAGGCGAAGCGCCGAATCTCGTAAAGATGGCGACGAAAACGGTTCAGGTGCTTGATCCAGTTGGAACCTGCGTTCAAGATTACCGAGAGTCTCTGCATGTCCAACTCGCCCTGCTCCCGGACGCGCCGGACCATGCGATTCAAGCTCTTGATTACCTCGAATTGTTCAATAAGGGCAAATTTGCTGAAGCCGCGAGGAAACTCGATTGCTCCGTCAAAGACGCTGAAAGTATTTTCTGCTATATCAAGACGCTCAATCCGTTCCCCGGACAACAATTTTCCATTGCGGAAACCCGTTTCATCACGCCCGACGCGCAGGTCGTCAGGCGCGACGGGGAATTCCGCATCATTCTGAACAACGAAGAAATACCGGTTTTGGGTCTCAATCCTTTTTTCGCCAAGATTTCCAAAGGAAAAGGAGACAAGAAGGCGAAGAGTTTCGCCAGAGCGAATCTACGGGAAGCCCGGTGGTTCATTCAGTCGATTCAGCAGAGAAACCAGACTTTACTCCGCGTAACGCAGGCTATTGTGGAACGGCAGAGGGCGTTCTTTGAGAAGGGACCTGGCAATCTCGTTCCATTGACCCAGCAGGCTTTGGCGGCGGAGCTTGACCTGCACGAGTCCACGATTTCTCGTATCGCTAACGGCAAGTACCTCCAGACCGAGTGGGGGTTGTTCGGCGTAAAGTATTTTTTCACCAACGCGGTGAACAAGAACGCGCCGCGGCAATATTCAAAAGAGAGCGTCAAGGTTATGATTCGAGAAATGATAGCGAAAGAGGAACGCCGTTTCTCGGACCAGGAAATAGCCGACTCGCTCGAAAAGCAAGGTATAATCCTCGCACGGCGAACGGTCGCCAAATACCGTAAGGAACTAGACGTAGGCTCTTCATATACGAGGTAAGGATTTGGGAGCGGGACAGTGAAGCCGATAACGGCGTTTACCAAGGGAAAACTCCTTCTCACTCCCATTTTCTTGCTTTATATATAACTTTTCAGAACGCATCGAACTTTACTTTTAGGAGGTTTTTATGAATACCGAAATCAAGGCGGTTCATTTCACGCTTAAAAACGAAAGCAGAGACTATCTCAACAAAAAGCTCGCCCGCATCCACAACGCGGAGAATATGATAGTCGATCTGCTCGTCACCTTGACCCATGACAAGGAATTCACGGCCGAGACTACCGTGAATTTCCGATGGAGTAAATCAATCCACGTCAAGGAGACGGAATTTGACCTTCACACGGCTATTGATAAGCTCGTTGACAAGCTTGACGCCGCCGTCGTGAAAGAAAAGGAAAAGGAAAAACAAAAGCGGTAATCGTCCAAGATACGGCGCGGAGAACAAAAAAGAGTCCGCATGTTTCAGCGCGACCGCCAGTCTGTACAAGCCGTAAGTTCCGGCTCGCAAAAAGCCGCCCGTCATCCAAGTTCAGGACTGTCTTTCGGCGAAGGAAGACACGACGCGTTGCTATACAGGTAACTTCTCTTTCGTATGAGTCAATTCAAAGCCTTCACTGTTAAGTTCAATAAAGGATTGCTGACAGCGATAAAAAAAACATTTCGGTATCCGCAAGAAGCGGCAAACAAACGGAATTATGAAATGCGGGAAATACGACGTCTCATTGCGTTTCGTAAAAAATATAGAAAAAATGGGAAATCAGGAGGAAAAAATGGATTGTCCATGCGGTTCGGGTAAACAATACGCCGATTGTTGCGAGCTTTTTATTTCAGGCGCGCGAAAGCCTCTCACCGCGGAGGCGCTTATGAGAAGCCGTTATACGGCGTACGCCGTTCACGCGGTTGATTATATTATCGGGACCTGCGTCAGAAAAAAAGAACAGGATATAGACGCAAAGTTGACGCGAGAGTGGAGCGAAAAGTCAGAGTGGCTCGGCTTAAAAGTCGTCTCTGTTGAGAAAGGCTCTGAATCAGATACCGAAGGAACGGTTGAATTCGAAGCTCGTTATGAACAGAACGGCTTGCGCGACATCTACCACGAAAAGGCGTCGTTTAAGAAAGTAGACGGCGTTTGGCTCTACGACGAGGGCGTCATCGTCCCGGAAACCATTGTGCGCTCGGCGCCCAAAGTCGGCAGAAACGACCTTTGTCCCTGCGGCAGCGGTAAAAAATACAAACACTGTTGCGGAAAATAGCGGTGCGCGCAACCCAAGCAGTCGTTCACATAGACCGATTCCGCAAGAACATCGCGCTTGTCCAAGAAAAAGTCGGCGCCTGCCGCCTTTTAGCGCCCGTCAAGGCTGACGCCTACGGACACGGAGCCGCGCCGCTCGCCCGCGCCGCGCTCGACGCCGGTTGCTTTTACCTCGCGGTCGCAACCGTGTCCGAAGGCGCGGAACTTCGGGACGCGGGCGTTGACGCGCCCGTCTTACTGCTGTCCCTGCCCCTGCCCGAAGAACTCGACGCGGTTGTTTCTTTGGACATTACTCCCCTTGTCGGAGACGCGGAGTTTGCCGAACTGCTCGCCCGCGCGGCAAAGGGACGCCGGTTGCCCGTTCACCTCAAGATTGACGTGGGTATGAGTCGGTTGGGATGCCGCCCGGAAGACGCCGTAACGCTTGCCCGGTTCGTCGACTCCCGCCCGCAACTGGAAATAACCGGGACCGCCACTCATCTGGAAGTCTCGGACTCGTTGGACACAGGCGACGTCGAATACACCCTGCGACAGATAGAGAAATTCCAGAACGCCGTCGAGTCGATAAAAAGAAGCGGTATAAATCCGGGCGTCGTACACGCGGCCGCGTCCGGCGGCGTCTTGCAGCGTCCGGAAGCCTATTTTGATATGGCGAGACCAGGTATCCTCCTCTACGGGTACGCGCCGTCTCCCGCGTTGAATAATTTCCCAGTCGAGCCTGTGATGGAACTGAAATCCAACGTCGTCTTCATAAAAAGAATAAAAAAAGGCGAAAGCGTCTCCTACGGCAGAACCTGGACCGCGGCCAAAGACACCGTCGTCGGCACAATTCCCGTGGGTTATGGAGACGGACTTCCCCGCCTCGTAAGCAACAAACATTCGGTACTCATACGGGGAAAACGTTATCCTCTGGTCGGGCGGATTTGTATGGACCAGTGCGTGGTTGACTTGGGAAGGGACTCGGATATAGAAAAAATAGAAAGATGGGAAGAGGTTACCGTCTTCGGGGCAAAGCCCGCGCTTTCCGCGGAAGACATCGCGGTCGCCGTGGGAACCATCCCTTACGAAATCACCTGTAACGTCAACAAAAGAGTCCCGCGCGTGTACCAGCCATGAACTACTAAAAACAGCGGCGTATTTTAAAAAATAATAAAAACCCGCTTGACAAGGACGCATTACTATTTCTCGCCTCGGAAGCGCCGACAGTTGCGGCGAACCGTCCCCCTGTAGAATCCTTTATATACAGAACAGACAAACCCGCGAACGCGCCGGGTATTCTCATATTCCTTTCAGGAAGAACAGCTGTTTCGCCTTCTCAATACGGGAAGCCCGCGGCTTCCCTGAGCTACCCCAAACAAGTAAGAGATAAGAGGCGTTCCAGACCGGCTTTTATCTCTTATCTAAAAGACGGGCGTATTCCGAAGAGGGGATACACCGTAACAGTGGTAACTTGCCCGTATGGGCGGTTGAAATATTAAAAAGAGGAAGCCCAAAGCCGGAGCGTTCCGCCAAGAATAATACCGGCTTTGGACTTTGCTAAACGCGTTGCTAGTTTACGCCGTTTCGAGCGGAATTACAATACGGTTAGTCCTCTTAATTTTAGGAGGACAGTTATGAAGAAAAAACTGTTTTTATCGGGAATATCCAGCGTCGTGTTGGTATTCAGATTGATTTTTGGCGGAATCATAGGAGGTCTCTTATGAAAAAGAAAACAACGACTTTCTTAATAATGCTATTGCTAATTGGCAATCTTTCCCATGTTTCGCATACGCGGCGCGGCGAGGGTACTGCGGCTTCTTCATTTTATTCCTTAACTAATTTCCATAGAATGTCCTTCTATGAAAAAGACAATTTGCTTTACAAAGGGGAAGTTACGCTTGAGTCCTTCGTCCAAGGTAGCGAAGCTTCGAGCGCGCGCCGCGGACATAGAAACGGCGGTCGTCTCCATATCTTCAGTAACAACGGGAAAAGCCGCGTCTTCCGAAAGATTGATGTAAACGACTCCGTCCCGGTAGAGCAGCGACAGTAGCCGCGTCCCATGGGCGAACAGCGGCGCGGAATCTGGCGACCTGGGACCAAAAACAGCTTCTTCCACATATTGCTTGACTTGCATTTCTTCTGAAGGATATTTGAGGAGCATCCGCTCTTCGGTTCTGCTTGTTCCTGTTTTCATGCCATAGAAGATAAAGGTCTGTCTTGTCTTGTTGGAAAGTAAAAAACCTACAAACGCAACGCCTCCTATCGCGCAGAGGGCTAGAAAATGGAATAGGCTTTTTTGTTTAAATATTCCCAAAAACTTGCGAAATAAAAAATCCTTCAAATCGTTTCTCCTATACGTCCAGGTTCGACGCCAAGAGAGCGTTTTCCTCGATGAATTGTCGGCGCGGCGCAACGTTTTCGCCCATGAGGGTTGAAAAGATGCGTTCCGCTTCTACGGCGTCGTCAAGGTGAATCTGCGTGATGAATCGTCGGTCTGGGTCCATCGTGGTCTCCCAGAGTTGGTCGGGATTCATTTCTCCCAAGCCTTTGTAACGTTGGAGCGCGATTTTCTCCGGGTCCCTGCCGGATTCCGCTAAAAGTCTATTTTTTTCCGCATCGTCAAAAGCGTAAAACGTCTTTTTTTCGTAATTTAATTTGTAAAGCGGGGGCATCGCCAAGAAAACGTGTCCTTGTTCAATAAGCGGCGTCATATAGCGGTAGAAAAACGTGAGTAAGAGGGTGCGGATGTGAGAGCCGTCCACGTCCGCATCCGCCATGATGATAATCTTGTGGTATCGAATTTTGTCAACGTTAAACTCGACGCCCGCGCCCGCGCCGACGCTGGCGATAATCGGCTGTAACTTTTCGTTAGTAACGACTTTTTCAATGCGCGTCTTCTCCACGTTCAGCATCTTGCCGAAAAGCGACAGTATGGCCTGATACCGTCGATTGCGTCCCATCTTCGCGGAGCCGCCCGCGGAGTCGCCCTCAACTATGAATAGTTCGCATAAAGACGGGTCTTTCTCCGAACAATCCGCCAGCTTTCCGGGCAAGCCCGCGCTGTCCATCGCGCTCTTGCGCCGCGCCGCGTCCCGCGCCTGCCGCGCCGCTATGCGCGCTTTAGCGGCAAGCACGGATTTTTCCAAGATGCCGTTGATGACTTCTGGATGTGTGTCAAAGTAGAGCGCTAATTGTTCGTTCAGCAGGTTTTCAACCACGTTCTTGATTTCTGAATTGCCGAGTTTGCCCTTGGTCTGTCCTTCAAATTGGGGATTGGGGACTTTCACGGATAAAACAGCGGTCAACCCTTCGCGTACGTCGTCGCCGGAAAAAGCTTCGTCAAATTTCTTCGCCAGTTTAGACTTTTTCAAAAATTCGTTCAAAGTGTGGGTGAGCGCGCTCTTGAACCCGACAAGATGCGTGCCGCCGTCACGAGTATTGATGTCGTTCACAAACGAATACATTATTTCGCTAAATCCGTCGTTGTACTGTATCGCGGCTTCAATGTCTATCATGTTGCCCAAGCCGTCGTCGCGGACGCCGTTTATGAGAATCGGCTCTTTATAAAGCGTGGTCTTGCCTTCATTGAGGTACTCGGTGAAACTTTTCACTCCGCCGTCAAACTTAAACTCATGGGTTTTCGGGATTGCGGGACGCTCGTCTCTGACGGCGATGCTCAAACCTTTGTTGAGGAACGCGAGTTCACGCAGGCGATTCGAGAGCGCGTCGAAGTTGTAGGACGTGGTTTCCTTGAAGATAGACGGGTCCGACTTCCACCTGACGACAGTACCTCGCGTTTCCGCGGGACCTGGCGGATAGGGACACGCGGAACGGGGGCATTCGCGGGTTGAAAATTCGGGTATCCCGATACGGTAGCGCTGCGTATAGATTTTGCCGTCTTTATGCACGAAAGCTTCGCACCACGTTGAGAGGGCGTTCACTACGGATACGCCGACGCCGTGTAAACCGCCGGATACGCTATACGATTTTTTGTCAAATTTACCGCCTGCATGGAGTCGGGTCATTACCAGTTCCAGAGCGCTTATTTTTTCTTCGGGATGAATATCAATGGGCACGCCGCGTCCATTATCTTCTACGCGCGCGACGTCGTCTTTTTCAAGCGTGACGAGTATGGCGTCGCAGTGTCCTTGCATCGCCTCGTCTATGGAATTGTCTACGACCTCAAAGACGAGATGGTGCAATCCGTCTATGCCTGTAGTTCCGATATACATTCCGGGGCGTTGACGTACCGCCTCAAGTCCTTTCAAAACTTGTATGTTTTCTGCTGAATATTCTGACATATTGATAGTATGCGTTTTTTGGGGAAAAGAATCAAGGGGGGGACTAAGTACAACAACGCTTGTTATGCCGAGAACGGGAGTTGAACCCGTACCCCCTTGCGGGGAGGGGATTTTAAGTCCCCGGTGTCTACCATTCCACCATCTCGGCTTACAGCTTACTCTACCATAAACAAGCAAATTTGTCAACAGGCAGATACAGCCTGTTTTAATACTTCACAATGGTTGTTGTATTAAAAGCGTCGCTTTGCCCTACCGACGTCTGACGTCGAAGCTATGCGTAGCAATACAAGGGAGAAAGTGTCAGACACCCAAGCGCCGAAGCTTCCGTTCCACTACGGTCGGTGTCTGTTTGGAGGCAGAGGCGCGGAAGCGCTACTGTTGCGGCGCGGGCCGGAGGTAAAGCGTCGGTGAGCCGTTTTGGAAAGCGCGTCCCCCCCGCCTAATGGAGACTTCTCAAACAATACCCGTTGCGAAATCATCTGAAAAATAGTATAATCCAGCAATATGTTGAAAATAACTTTTCCCGACGGTTATTCCGTCTTCTGCGCTTTTGGGACAAGAGTTGAAGACGCGCGGGATTTCGGGCAGGAGCGCTTGGCGGCCGTAAAGGTCAACAACGAGACCAGACCCCTCTCCTTCCGCCTCGAGGTCAATTCGTTTGTGGAACCAGTCCCGCTCGATTCCCGCGAAGGCGTAACCATTTATCGACGCTCGCTCTCCTTTTTGCTGGCGCTTGCGGCGCGGGAACTGTTCCCCGACCGCGGTCTCTGCATCGGACATTCTCTCGGAAACTCGTATTACTACACGTTTGAGGACGGAAAAGCCTCTTCGCGAGGGGAAATAACCGCGCTTAAAGCGCGAATGGAGGCTCTGGTACAAGAAGACTTGCCCATCATCTTTAATTATAAGGCGTATTCCGAAGCTATTGAGATTTTCACCCGAAACAAACAGACGGATACGCGGCGGCTTTTGAACGATCAGTGCGATTCTAAAATTCAAGTCAACGAATGTAAAGACTGGACGGACCTTTATATGGGGCCGCTTGCGCCGCGCACAGGCTTGCTCAAAACCTTTGACCTTATGCTTTACCAAGACGGTTTTCTCCTGCGGTTTCCCCATTTCAAGGACAAGGACAAACTCGGCGCGTTTGAAGATAGTCCGGTCGTGTTCTCCGTTTACCGCGAATACAAGAAATGGGGGCGCATCGTAGGCGTCGATTCCGTGGGGCGGCTCAACAGCCTCGTCGCGGAAGGCGCGGCGAGGGATTATATAGGCGTCGCCGAGGCGTTTCAAGCCAAGAAGCTGGCGGAAATCGCGGACAGGATATATGAAAGACTGGGAACCGTCAAAGCCGTGTTCATCGCGGGACCGTCCAGCTCAGGCAAAACCACCGCCGCGAAACGCCTCGCCATTCAATTAAAGGTTATGGGCGTAGAACCCATTCCTATAAGCCTCGATAACTACTACCTGAACGGCGATAAGACGCCTCGCGACGAGAACGGTCAGCCCGATTACGAGAGCCTCGATGCGCTCGACGTGCGCTACTTGAACGAACAGCTCGCCGCGTTTTTCAGAGGCGGGAAAGTACTCGTCCCGCTTTACGACTTCAAGACAGGCAGGCGCCGGGACGGGGGCGTTCCCATACAAATGAACGAAAAGTCTATACTCGTGGTCGAGGGCATCCACGGCTTGAACGACGCGCTTACGCCTCTGATTGACAAAAGCCTCAAGTTCAAGCTCTACGTGTCCGCGCTTACCCAACTGAATCTCGACGGTCACAACCGCGTCCCCACAAGCGACAATCGACTCATCAGGCGCCTGGTGCGCGACCGCCAATTCCGCGGCACATCCGCGGAGAAAACGATACGTATGTGGGCCAGCGTACAAAACGGCGAGCGCAAACACATCTTCCCGTTTCAGAACACGGCGGACGCGGTGTTCAATTCGTCTTTGGATTACGAACTTGCGGTCCTGAAGTTTTACGCGGAGCCGATACTTCATTCCGTCAAGCCCGACCAGACGGAATACTCCGAGGCCGCGCGCCTTCTCTCCTTTCTGGCGAATTTCACGCCTATTCCCCCGCAATACACGCCGGGGCAGAGTATTCTGCGCGAATTCATCGGCGAGAGCGAGTTTAAGTATTGATTAGCAACGATAGCAAGCGTTATCGCAAATTTATTTTTTTAACAAGGAACGATAAAAATGGAATATCGATTAGAACGAATTGGAAATCTTATCCAACAGAAAATAGGCGCTCTTATCGTGGAAGGGAGAATAAAAGACCCGCGGGTCAACCCTTTCCTTTCAATAACCCGCGTATCCGTATCAAAAGACCTGGCATGGGCGGACGTCCATGTATCTACGTTCAGGAATGAGACGAATCTTGAGCGCGGAGTTGAAGGGCTTCAGAGCGCCGCGGGCTTCATTCAAAGGGAATTGAGCCGCGAGATCCGCATACGCCAAACGCCCCGCCTGCGGTTTCACGTTGACGCAAGCCTCAAGGAAGAGTTCGACCTCATAAAGAAGATAGACGAAATTAAAGAAGATATACCGTGAAAAGAGTGAAAGACATTGAGCGCGGGCGCTTTCCAAAAGTCGCATCTTTTGATTTAGATAGTTATGCGCAATTTGGGCTAAAATTAGGTGAAAAATATATTGTAAAAATAAATGATTGAGAAATCATTGAATTTTATGGAGAATTAAGACATGACAATCGCGTTAATAATTGTAGCGGGAGTTTTAGGAACTGTTGGAATCGCCCTTTCTTTTGTGAATAAATGGATAAAAAACGATCATGAAATAGAAAAATTAAAATTGCAAAAAGAAACGGCGGAGCTGGAAATGAAGCAAATGGAAATGAAAATAAAGTTGTTGGAAACAGAAGACAAAAAATATGACAAAATAATAAATATGGAACAATAAGTGATAGGAAGCGGTTGTCGCCGCTAAATTGCGGAAGAGTTTATTCAATTAGAACATTGACAAAATAATCATATGGATTTATAGTTGCGTGTATGGATAATAGAGCGTTAAACAAGACCGATAAAGTCAAGAACGACGAATTCTATACGCAAATTCCCGATATAGAAAGAAAATGTTCCCATTACAAAGTACCTCTTAAGGATAAAACCGTTTTTATTATGTACATTATGATAGCATTTTTTGCCGCGTCATGCGCCGCTTTTTCATTCAGAGCGGAAGAACCGCGCTTCATCCCTGATGATTTCTTGGGCGTATCGCCGGATAGGTCTCCCTTGAAGGAGAAAGATTACGCTCTGCTCGACGAACTCAATGCTACGTGGACGCGGCGGACCCTCCGATGGTCAAGCGTGGAGAAAGAACAGGGCAAGTGGAACTTTGACTATTGGGATAAATACGTCGACGACGGCAAGGCGGCAGGCAAGAAACTGCTCATAACCTTGGGTTTTGACAACCCCTATCTTTACAAAAACCACAAGGAACACCGCGACCTCACGGAAAAGGAATTGCCGTTTTTCCTCGAATATGTGGAGAAAACCGTGCTTCGCTATAAGGGAAAGGTTGACGCATGGGAAATATGGAATGAGCCGAACCTGCATTTTTGGAAAGGGTCTGACGCGCGTTTCTTTGCGTTGGCGAAAGCCACGGCGCAAAGGATACGAGAAGTTGACCCAACAGCCAAAATCGCGTCCGCGGCGTTTTGGCGCGCGCCGGAAAGGTTCATCCGCGGAATGTTTGAAATAGGGGCGATGGAATATGTGGACGCGGTTTCCTTTCATCCTTACGCGCTAAGCCCAGCAGGCGCGGTCAAATTATTCGACAAACTGGCTAAGATTCTGGCTGATTACGACTTTAAGGGCGAGATATGGTCAACCGAAGTGGGCTATCCTACAAGCGGCGTGTACCCGACCCGGGTGAGCGAGAATAATTTCCCATCTCACATTATTAAGACCATAGCGGGGCTTGCGGCTCGCGGTTCAAGAACGGTTGTCTGGTATGAACTGCAAAACGACCACAACAAGGGTCAGGAGCCGTCAAAACTCAACTCCGAGGCGTTCTTTGGCATTGTTTACCCTGACCTCTCCTATAGAAATGGGGCTTACGCCTACCGACTCTGCGGACGCTATCTCGCGGGCGCGGAATACGTTCCACCTCAAAATATTCCTAAATCTGTCACCGCTCTATTTTTTCGGCGTGAAGGCGAAAATATCCTTATCCTGTGGAGCGAAAGACCCATGAAAGCGCGGCTTTCCCCCGCGGGCAACGTTATTCCGCTCATTCACAGCATCGATTCTTCCGCGCCGCCTTTACCTGCGCCTAGCGTCCTGACGATAACACGCGCGCCCATGTTTATTACTTGGGAAGGGGAGACTATGGACTTTCAGCTTATCAAATCTAATTAGACGCGGGCGCGCGCCTGATTTCTTGTATAATATTTTGAAATTCCGCGCAAATTTCAAAAAGAGTAATAACAAACAGAAATGAACGAGTCGTATAGCGTAATAGTCGTAACTCTATCAGGTTCTCCCCCCTATTATATTTTAAACTATATACTTATACAGAAAAGAATTTCAATTACTGGACAGGCAAGCCGACGGGTAAAACGGGCGGCGCTTTTCTTGTTTTCGCTCCGCTTGCGGGGTATCTCGTGAGACTTCTGGGAAACGACGCTTTCCTTGATTGGAGCCACAACTTCGTGAACGGCGTCGAGGCGAACGCGGACGTATTAGGCGTTCCCGCCTCGGAAACGACGGCGTTGCGAGCCGAGTTCGGCGATTACGAAACGAAGCTCGCGGTCGCTAAGGCGGGCAATCGCGGGAAGGCGGACGTCGCGGAAAAGAACGCGGCGAAAGAGATCCTCATGCATACGGAACGCTTGATAACCAAGCTGTATATCGCGTGGAACCCGAAGGTGAGCGACGCGTTGCGGGCGGAGTTGGGCGTTAGCGTGCATGACGGAACACGGACGACCATTCCGGAGCCCAAGAAGCGCCCCGAGTTCAGCTTCAAGGTACTGTACCTTATGCGGATTCTGATAAACTTTTGGAATCAGGGGAGCGAGAGTCGGGCGATACCCTACGGGTATAACGGCGCGGCGTTTTGTTACGTCGCGGCGGTTACGGACTACAACCTGCTCGTGAAGAGCGTCCTGCTGACGCATTCGCCGTGGACCTTGGTTCTGCCGCCTGAAGCGGAAGGAAAGGTACTTTCTGGGGCGATGATATGGCGGAACGAGAAGGGAGAGAAGGGACCGTGGAGCGAGATACAATCCATCGTGGTTCCCTAGGAGCGGGATAGGAAGCCTTTCCCGCGGTAACATTGGAAACTTGCCGCATGGGTTATGCGGCGGTTGAGCCGCGTAGCGGCTCGTATAAAAGAAGGAACCCAAAGCCGTTGGTTCTTGGACGGAATAGGCGGCTTTGCTAAACGCGCTGTCAGTTTACGTGATTTCATGCGGAATTGCAACGAGTTTAGTCCTCTTATTTTTTAGGAGGACAGTTATGAAAAAGAAACTGTTTTTAACGGGAATACTTAACCTTGCGTTAGTATTCGATTAACATTGCTTGTCGTCGGGTGCGACGATTCCGACTCGGGCGGCGGCAATGGCGTCGGCGGGACGCTCACTATCAAAATCAACACTCATACTGATACCGGCACGACTTACTATGTTGGTCCGGTCTGGGAGGCTGAAGGGATAATGTGGAGCCAATCCGGTTACTACGCCAAGTCCGGCGTTACTGACGCCAACGGCGTTGTAACTGTCGAGTATACTTCCGACGACATCAGTAATGTGTGGGGTCAAGATTGTTATATTGCGTGGCATACCTCAGACCCCATTATCTTTGCCTCGCCAATGTCAAATATCCAGTACAAAATGGAGGCTAGAACTATCAAGTTAGACTACGATGGCAGTGAGGATCTGTCTCTGTAACGGAAGCTGAAGGAAGGGCGGGAGACGAATACCCAAAAAAGGTTTTCTTTTGCGGGAAGTCGCGCTCCTGCCCGCTTCCCTCCATAAAGGCGGGGAAACCGCCGCGGAAGAGGGCGTATATAGGTAGTTATGTGCAATTTTTCAGAAAAAAGGTGAAAAAAAATTGTAAAAAATTGTCTTGACATAATAAAAAATTTAAAGTACAATGTACTTATGAATATTATAATGGATGCAAGTGCAATTATTACAATGGTAATTGATGAACCTGAAAAGAATTTAATCATCAATTTGACAAAAGATGTTGAACTTTTCTCTCCGGAAATGATTTCTTTTGAAATTGGGAATGCATTGACACGATTAAAACGAAGACAGATTTTAAATGATGAAGAAATTATTAAAGCATATAATGTATATAAAGAAATTCCAGTAAGGCTTGTTGAAGTGAATATTGAAAATGCACTAAAAATTGCTTGCCAATATAATATTTATGCATATGATGCATATTATTTGGAAGTTGCTTTTAGATTAAGATTGCCATTATTAACATTGGATAAATTAATGAAAAATATAGCAAGAGAAATGAATTTGAATATATTGGAGGAACGGGATGAGAATATATAATTATTCGGAAGCGAGACAGAATTTTACCTCTGTATTGAATACGGCATTAAGAGAAGAAGTTATAATAACTCGTAAAGATGGAAGTAAATTTAAAATACTACCAATTGAGACTAAAAAGACGAAAGGACATTCTCCTTTAGAAAATATTAAAGGGATAAAAGCCAATATTTCCACGGAAGAATTAGTGGAAATAATACGAGAAGGCCGGGAAGGCAGAGCGTATTTTAAAGAAAAGTATTAAAAACCAAAAAACCACGCATTATCCGTGTTATCCGTGTCGCCATATATGGCGCTATCTGCGTCATCTGCGGTTAACCGTGAATGGAACCACAAGAACCGCTGATTGCGCGGATGAGCACAGATGGCGCGGAATCCCCAAGGTCCGCGAATAAGCGCGAATGGAAAGTGGATGGAACCACAAGAAACCGCTGATTGCGCGGATAAAAACAGATTGCACAGATATTTCTTCTTTATAATCATCCGCGCTATCCGTGTTTATCCGTGTCATCTGCGGTTAATGGTGGATGCGCAATCCGCGGACCATTCTTATCCGCGTTATCCGTGTCGCCATATATGGCGCTATCTGCGTCATCTGCGGTTAGCCGTGGATGGAACCACAAGGAACCGCTGATTGCGCGGATATTTGC
>JAIRKH010000100.1 GCA_031260245.1 Treponema sp.
ACGTTCAGATACCGGAGTATTGGCAAGCAGACCGGCGGCGGCAGTTTTGAGTATTTTCCCAATGGCGTCGGAAAACTGCCCATACCGGCAGTGGACGCAAAAACACAAAGCGACTTCGCGCTCTTGGCTGACAAAATGTGCGAATTAAAGCAACGGGAATATGCCGAACAAAACCCGCAGGCAAAGAGAATGATTTCACGGCAGATTGACGGCGTTGACGCTATGCTTGACAAGGCGGTGTACAGGTTGTATGGGTTGACGAAAGAGGAAATTAAGCAGGCGGAAGGGACTGGCGTTTCTTATAGTAGAGGGACATCATGCGGCATAAAGGACGGACAGGTTCGCTAAATCCGTCCGTTAACGGCTAACAAGCTTCGCCTGCTCTGCCTGTTGTCAAGGTATCTGACAAGCGCCTATAGGTTTCATTCACGACGCTTTTGAGACTTATATCAACGTCCTCGTCTAAATCGTCGAACAGACTCTCAATACTGGTAAGACTGATTACCGCGCACTTACGGACGTCTTTCTTACGGCTGAACCAATAGGCGCCGTTGTCGTCGGAATTGAGACAGAGCGCTTCTGGTTTTTTATCCCTGTCGTTCTTAATGGGTATACCAATCTGTGGGAAATAAGCGATCAATTCGCCGTCGTCGGCGCGGAATGTCCTTCTTTCAAGAGGATTACGCGCCTCTCCTTTATACCTACGCTGTGGGGTTTCTTTAATCTTTCTCGGTTTTTTTGCGATTTCTTTCTCTATTCTATCCCTCTCCTTTTCCGAGAAAACAAAAGAATCAAACAGAGACTGACTTACTTTCATGAGAATCTTCTTGGACAAAGGGGAGACGGACATGGCGTACATTCTGCTTGTACGCACAACTTCGCCTGCGACTATGAATTGCGGCTCGCTTTTAGCTATGACCGACCCAGGATGAATGACGATGCCCTTTTCAGTGAGGCTCCGGTAAGATCCAGACTCGTCTTTCTTGCACACGAACTGAATCATACCCCGTGAAACGCAACAGAGATAATCTTCGATTGCCCCATGAGAAAGCATCGGAACGCCCATATGAGAGACTATCTGTCCAAGCTGTTCTACAATATTAGCGATTTCAGCCATCATGCGCGCGTCAAGGTAGTTCTTTTCGCAGAAACTCGCCTTGTTTGCCGCTCCAATGTAGGCGCGGTAGAGCTTCAAGTAGGAGACAAAGTCGCCCTTGGGATCGCGGTACCGATGATGCATCTGACGCGCCTCGAATTCTTTGCCCGCTGGAAGTAGGTAAGGGCTGTGAGACGACAGAAAAGCCGCGGCTATCACGGTTTCCTCAAGCACGTGCGGATAGGAAAGAATAGCTTCCACAATGATTCGAGCGTGCCGAGGCGCTAATGGGAACTCGGTCATCATCCTGCCGATTTTTGACAAGGAGCGATCGTCTTCCAGCGCGTCGAGCGTCTTCAGCGTTTCGACGGCCGCAAGGACGCCGTCCCGCGAAGGCGGAGAGATGAAATCAAAATTCTCAAAATCTAGGACGCCGAGGTCAGCCATACGAAGAATCACCTCGCTCAAATCGGTACGATAAATTTCCTCTACGGTCCATGTCTCGCGCTTCTCAAAATCTATTGACGAATAGATCCGATAACAATCGCCCGCCCGCGTCCTGCCCGCGCGTCCCTTGCGCTGTTCCGCCGAAGATTTGGAGATGAACCCCTCGACGAGGCTCGACGTATAGGTTCGCGGATTATAGAAATTCAACTTTGAAAGCCCGGAATCTATCACGGTAGTTATGCCGTCAATGGTAACGGACGTCTCCGCGATATTGGTCGCTATTACAACCTTAATCTTACCGCCAGGCGCGTCCTCAAAGACTCGCTCCTGCTCCTCTTTGCTGAGTCTGCCGTAGAGCGGCAGAACGTGTAGACGTTCCGCTATGGGGCTGTAGACCAGAGATTCCATGCAGTCCTTGATAAACCTTTCTCCAGAGAGGAAGACGAGTATGTCTCCGCTTTTCCCATCCTCTACGATTTTTTCAATGAGCGAATAGATTCTGGCGATGAGGGCGTCTTCGTTGATTTCACTTCTATCAGACTCAAAACCTAGCCGCCCTTTCGGTTTCTTTTCCTGTTTCATGTTGAGCGGAGTATAGCGCACGTTTACCGGATAGGTGACGGCGTCGATTTTCACGATAGGACAGGAGTCGAAGTAATTGGAAAAGACCTGCGCGTTTATGGTTGCGGAAGATACAACAACTTTGAATTCTGGGCGGGTCTCAAGAACGCGCTTCAAGAGTCCCAGAATGAAGTCAATATTGAGGCTCCGCTCGTGGGCTTCGTCTACGATGAGGCAGGCGTATTTGCTGAGATACGGGTCGAGTTTCATCTCTTGGAGGAGGATGCCGTCCGTCATAATTTTTATTTTGGTAGATGGGTTAGTTTTGTCTTCAAAACGCATCTTGTACCCAACGAGTCCGGAGAGAGCCGCGTCCATCTGACGGACGATGAATTCGCTCACCGACAATGCGGCAATGCGCCGCGGCTGGGTTACGCCGATAACGCCGTTTTTCCCATAGCCCGCTTCATACAGAATCACGGGCGTCTGCGTGGTTTTTCCAGAACCCGTGGGGCTTTCCACAACTACAGCTTGGTTTGTCTCCAATGCTTTTAGTATCAGATCTTTGTGTTTATACACCGGTAAGTCAAGATATTTCATTTGCTTTTTTAATAATACCAAAATTTCGCTTTTACGGCAAGCCTTCTTCACTAAGAAGCGGGTTTAATACCCTCTGCGGCGTAACACTTTCTATGGTTAATTTAAAGTTCAGGTCAACGCCATCGTCAGCACCTCGGCGAAGTTCTCAACTGGGTGGAACTCAAGTCCGCTCCTGACGATTTCAGGAATGTCGTCGAGGTCGCGGAGGTTCTGTTTGGGGATGATGACGTGCCGCGCCTTGTTGCGCGCGGCCGCGACGGTCTTTTCCTTTAAGCCGCCGATGGGGAGAACCTGCCCCGTCAGACTCAACTCGCCGGTCATTACGAGTCTATCCCTAATGACGCGGTTCTTGAACAAGGAGCAGAGAGCGGTCGCCATCGTTACGCCAGCGGATGGACCGTCCTTGGGGGTGGCGCCAGCTGGGATGTGGAGGTGAATGTGGTTGTTCTCAAACCAAGACGGGTCGAGTCCGTAACGCTCGATACTCCACTTCTGCGCCACGGTCAGCGCGATAATCGCGGACTCCTTCATCGTATCGCCCATGTTGCCCGTGAGAATGAAGTCGCCTTTGCCCGCAATGGACGTCGCCTCTATGACAAGCGTGTCTCCACCCATGCTCGTCCATGCAAGCCCTAACGACATACCGGGACGGTTCGCCTTCTTGAGTTCTCCTTCGGGGAAGAGCGGTTTGCCCAACTGCTTTTCAATGGTTTTCTTGTCAATCTTTCTTACTCCCTCGTCTTGCTTCGCGGCGGCGTTTTCTTCAGGAGTTTCAGACTGATTGGATTGAGCGCTGTTACCTTCGACGATTTCCTTTGCCAGTTTGCGGTGTATCTTGTCCAAGTTCTTCTCAAAAGCCCGCACCCCAGACTCCCGCGCGTAACAATTAGCTATGTAAAGCAGAGCTTCTTTGGAATATCTCGCATGGTTCTTTTTTAACCCGCTCTTTTCAAGGCTTTTCGGTACCAAATAACGCCGCGCAATCTCCAGCTTTTCCGTGTTGATGTAGCCCGGAAGCTCGATGATTTCCATACGGTCAAGGAGCGCGGGCGGGATTGTGTCGAGCGTATTCGCGGTAACTATGAAAAACACGCGGGAAATGTCAAAAGGCAGGTCCAGGTAGTGGTCGCGGAAGCTGTTGTTCTGCTCCGGGTCAAGCGCTTCGAGGAGCGCGCTTGCCGGGTCTCCTTGATAACTTGCGCCCATCTTGTCGATTTCGTCAATCATAAACACGGGAGACTTGCTCTTGGCGATTTTCAGACCTTGTATGATTTTCCCCGGCATTGCGCCAAGGTAGGTTCTACGGTGTCCCTTGATTTCCGCCTCGTCTCTCATGCCGCCCACGGAAAAGCGGAAGAATTCCTTGCCCAAGGCGCGGGCGATGGACTTGCCGACTGAAGTCTTGCCCACGCCGGGCGGTCCCACCAGGCAAAGAATTGAACCGACTGCGGAATCCGTCTTGCTTTCGTTGCGTAGCTTTCGCACCGCAAGGTACTCCACGATGCGCTCTTTCACATCCTCTAGTCCGTAGTGGTCGTTCTCCAGAATCTTCCGAGCGGTCTTGAGGTCGAAACTTTCAGGCTTTTCGTCCGTCCAGGGCAGAGCGACTATCATGTCCAAGTAGTTGCGGGTGATCGGGTATTCTGGCGAATGAGTTTCGAGCATATTGAATTTTTCAAGCTCCTGCTCGACGGCCTCTTTTACTTCGCCCTCAAAATGCAAGGAGTCGAATTTTTCCTTGAACCGTTGATAATCAGCGGTTTTTGCGTCTACGGTCTGTCCAAGTTCGGTTCTGATGGCCTTCATCTCTTCTTTCAAAAAATACTCGCGTTGGGACTTGTTGATTTTTTCGTTTATTTCGTTCTGGATGCGTTTTTGAATTCGCAACAGCTCCTGTTCTTTTTTGATGAATACAAGCACCTGTTCCATGCGTCGTCTCACATTGGTTTCTTCGAGCGTCTTCTGCTGTTCGGTTTTGTCGATGTTGAGGATACTGGCGATGAAGTCCGCAATTTTACCGGGATGGTCGATATTGACCATATTGAGGCGCATTTCCTCGGAAAAAAGCGGGTTGTTCTCGGAAAGCTCCTTCATTTCGGAGATGAGCGCGCGGGTGAGAGCCTTTATTTCGGGGGTATCGTCCTCGAGCTCGTCCAAATATTGTACCACGGCGGTCATAGGGTTTTGAAAACTTAAGGGTTTCTTAATCTTAAACCGCTTAATCGTTGATATGAAAATATTGACGCCCCCGTCTGGCATATTGATTTTCCTGACGATTTTCGCCGCGGTTCCAACCTTGTAGAGGTCGTTGATAGAGGGCGTCTCCGTATCGTTTAACAGTAGAACCAGTCCTATGAGTCCATCTCCGGCCGTAACGGCCTCGACGAGGCGCACGTCAGGCGGGTTCAATATCATAATGGGGGTAAAAACCCCCGGAAAGATAGGACGTCCCGCAAGGCTCACCAACGGTAGTTTGTTCGGTAATATTTGCTCGATAGGGATAATACTTTGTTCGGACATAATAGTAATAATATAACAAAGTTTTCACAAAAGGCAAGCAGTAAAAAGAATTTTAATTGACTGCGGCCCGCCTCAACAGAGAAGGGTGGGATTCCTTCCTCGGTCAGAAAATCCGCTCTTGTATAAGATTCCGAATGTCGTTATACTATAAAGAAGAGTGGGAATACGAAGGGCGTTTTAGGGCATTGTTAGACCGTTTCAGCGGGCGCCTGCTTACGCAAGTTTGCGTTCCCTTAACGAGGAGGAGAATATGGAGAAGTCCGCGTATCAGGCAGAGATACTTTTTAACCGCATCAAGAAAAGGCATCGGCATCTCAAGAAGTGGGCGAGGCGCATAGGAACGGACGCATTCAGACTCTACGACCGCGACATCCCCGAGATTCCCTTAGTCATAGACCTCTATAAAGACGCCGTTGCAGGCGCGTTCTTTGAAAGGCGTGAGGAAGACGCTGAATATAGCGACAAAAAGGAATGGCTTGAATGCATGAAGACAGCCGTTTCCCAAGCCGTTTCCGTGCCGGACGAGAGAATTTTTCTCAAAATTCGTAAGATACAACGTGGAAACAACCAATATGAAAGGATGGACGGCGTGAATTTTTTCGTTGATGTGCATGAGGGGGACCTTATCTTTCGCGTGAATCTTTCAGACTATCTGGACACGGGCTTGTTCCTGGATAGGAGAAGTCTGAGACGGCTCATCTGCACGGGCGCCGCGGGTAAGCGGCTTCTGAATCTATTCTGTTACACGGGCGGCTTCTCCATTCATGCGGCAAACGGCGGAGCCGTGGGTGTGGACTCGGTTGATATGTCCAACACTTACCTTGATTGGGCGAAGGTCAACTTCTCTTTAAACCGCTTTACTGCGGAAATCGCGAGTCAAGAAGCCGCCTTCTTCAAAAAGCCGCCCGGATTTCGCCTGATTCGCGCGGACGTTCTACGCTTCTTAGACGCCGCGACAAGGGCCCGTTGCGCATGGGACATTATCGTTCTGGACCCGCCTGTCTTTTCAAATTCAAAGCGGATGCTCTCGTACCTCGACGTCAAGCGAGACTACCAGTCTCTTGTCGCGAAATGTCTGCCCCTACTGGAGAAACATGGAAAAATATTCTTCTCAACGAGCGTCAGGCGCATCCGCGCGGATTTTTCCATGTTTTCCATATTAAGCGCGCAAAATATAACCGAAAGACTCCGCGAGGAGGACTTTTGCGGCAAGAGAATCCCTGAATGTTGGGAGATAACCAACCCTTAATTAAACATGATAATGATTATCCGCCCCGCTTTTCGATTCCGCTCAAAGAAAGACGGAAATTCTTTCCAAAAGTTCTTCGTAGGCGTCCACGCACGGTACGCCGTTTTTCGCTTCTTGTTCTCTGATGGAAGCCGGCGCTCGGAACAGACAGCCCGCATCCGCCTCGCGTATCATGGTAAGGTCGTTGAAAGAGTCGCCCGCCGCAAATACCCTGACGTTTAGGGATTTTAACGCCGCGACCGCACGCCTTTTGCCGTCTTTCTGGCGTAGTTTGTAGCCGATAATACTTCCGTCATCGGCGGCTATGAGGTTGTTACAGAAAAGGGTAGGGTAGTTCAACTTCGCCATGAGCGGTTTAGCGAATTCTTCGTATGTGTCGGAGAGGATGAGGAGCTGCGTCTTTTCTCTCACCGCGTTGGCGAACTCCAGAGCGCCGTCCAGCGGCGGTATGTTTTCTATGGTTTTTTGTATATCATGGAGTTTTAACCTGTGTTCTTCGAGAAGCTCGATGCGAAAACGCATGAGTTTATCGTAATCGGGTTCGTCGCGCGTGGTTCTGCGGAACTCGTCTATGCCGACGTCTTTGGCGAAAGCTATCCAAATTTCGGGGACCAATACCCCTTCCAAATCTAAACAAACGATATTCATAAAAGGCATCTTACCATGATTCGTTATGGGTGGTCAAGGCGTTTTGCACGACCCGTAGACGGAGACGTTTTATTTCGCCGCTTTCTCTATCTGGGCGAGAAGAGCCTTCATGTCGCGGGGATAGGGCGCATGAAACACCCTGCCGTCCGGCAGAGCCGCCTCTAACGCGTGGAGACCGAGCCGCGCGAGCAAAGGCTTTTCGTCTAAAAGGTCGCCGCGCCACCCCCGTTTGAACGACGACAGCATGACCGGTTTAGGATTACGGCAATAGAGACTGTCGCATACGATAGGGTGCCCTAAAGCCGATGCGTGAACTCGAATCTGGTGTGTTCTACCTGTTTCCGGAAAAACTTCGAGCATACTAAATACGCCGACCACCGCCATTACCTTGAAGCGGGTAATAGATTTTTTCCCTTGACTTCTATCAATGATAGTCAGATGTTTCTTATTTCCGTTAGGCGTAAGAGGCAGGTCGCAAACCGTTTCCCGCCAAATGGGCGCCCCATAGACCGCCGCGATATAGCGCTTCTTTACCGCGCGCGCCTCAAACGCCGCAGAAAGCAGGCGGTGCGTACCCGCGTCTTTGGCGAACACGACGACGCCGGACGTATCTTTGTCGATACGGTGAACGGTCCACACTCGCAGTCCCAAATACGCCTCGACGAGTCTGTCAAGCCGTTCCGCGCCGTCGTCCCACCTGTCTCCGCCAACGCTCACGCCGCTGTGTTTGTCGACAGCGATAAGGTTAGCGTCTTGATAGATGATATCTAATTTTTGCAAACTGTTTCTTCCCATTCGGATACATCATAACACATAATCACGGACAGAACAACTACCCGCAAATACCAGGGCGAACATGGTTGCAAAGAATTAAATCGCCGGTTGGGATACTCATTTGAGCGGTTCATGAATTCAAGCCCTGGCTTTGCCGGGGGTATTTGACTCCGTTTATACAAGTATCTATTTGCTTTGTCGCCCATGAATCTTTTTGTAATATGAAGCGTAGCCGTCCTGACGGGGGTCAGCGGCGCCTTCTTCAAATAACGCCCGTTGACAAAAAGACGAGTGTAGTTCATACTAAAAACATGGAAATCCATGGAGAGATTGAGAATAGACCAGTCCTATGTTTTGACACAGGACTGAGAGAGAGAGCTTTCGCTCAAGCCGGACTTTCGCGGCTGATTATGCAAGAGGGACTCGTTGTTAATAGAGACGGAACAGTTGAGAAGTGGAAGATAGAAGGCGTTGTGGAAAGAGATGGGTACATGGTCGTGTGGGGCAGGAATTTCGATGGGCAGTCTTTAGACCTCGTCCTTGAGCGCGGAACAGATACAGCCTTGAGCATGGTCCGTTTCTGGCGGGACGCGCAGTTTCGGCTAGAGCAGGCTATTGTTTTTGCGAAGAACGCGGTGAGCGTCGCGCCTTGCGGGGTTATCTGTTCAAACGAGGCGCTACTGTTCTTGCCAGAACAGCTTACAGCGCGATATGTTGAAGCGCAGGGGCAAACTATTAACAAGATCATGCGCTACGTTCACCCCGATTTGACCGGGCAGTCTGCGGTTGTTTGGACCCTTGCCTGTATGCTTTACCGCATTTTTTGCGGCAATGCCGCCTTCCCCGCCGCGGACGCGGACGCGCTTCGTCAGGATATGCGCGAGGGTGTGTTTTTCCCTATGCGTTTCGTCCGACCGGGTATTGACGAACGGCTTGATTCGCTTGTACAGAAAACCTTCCAGCCCTCCACACAAGGGTTTCCTAGCCTAGAAGATTTCTCTTTCTTAAATGACGCCGATTTTTTATCTATTGACGCGTTTATTCATTCTCTTTCGGAGGAAGAAGCGAGGAGTTTGGCTGTCGAGTCTACAAAATTCAGCAAGAAACAGGAACGGTTGATGAGAATACGGCGCTTTTTCAAGCGGAACAGGGCGGTTGTGTTCGGGGTTGTTGGGGCTGTCGTTGTTGCAGCGGTCGTCGTTGTCAGCGTGATTCAGGACCGCGCCAATCTGCCGAACACAAAGGGAATGACGCCCCTCCAGGTGGTGGAGACGTACTATACCGCAATGGGTAACTTCGACCACATCGTCATGACAGGTTGTGTATTAAAGAAGGCGGGCAAGGACGACATCGACATGGCCACCGAACTCTTCGTGTTGAGTAAAGTCCGTCAGGCTTACGAGATGGGCAAGCCGCCCTCAATCATCTCCGCGGAAACATGGCTACAGGACGGCGGACGCCCGACGACGGCTGTCGTTTTCGGGACGTCGAACCGCAAAATCCAGCCCCTAGACACGGACCCCGCTGACGGCGAAGTCTCTTTCAAAGCCGAATATAAACTGTGGGCGCCCGCTTTCAACCCTTCTTCAAACGACGAAACCGTAGACTCCCCCCGGGTTCCCGGAGACCAGTCGCGCGTCGACGAGATAACGCTCGTCCTTCGTAAAAAGGAATGGCGTATCGCCGAAATCAAGCGGAGTCTTGGGAATTGACTCAATGGATTACCCAAAACAAAAGCGCGGCGATTTGCTATATCATATCATTCATTGGCTCTTTTGGCGCGGAAATTAAGGAGTAATATGCGGGAATTCACTGTTTCGGAACTGACGAGTCTCATAAAGAACAATCTTGAAAACGCATTCCCTGAAATCGTGGTTCAGGGAGAGGCGTCTAATTGCCGTCCTTCGAGTACGGGGCATCTCTATTTCACGCTGAAGGACGGGGGCGCGTGTATTTCTGCGGTGATGTTTCGCAACCGCTACCGCAGTCTCTCTTTTGATCCCAAGGATGGTATGTTGCTCCGCGCGACTGGAGCGTTGTCTGTGTACCCCCTGCGAGGCGCCTACCAAATTGTGTGCGAGGAGATAGAGAAGTGTGGCGCGGGCGACATTCTCGCGCTGTTGGAACAACGGAAGCGGACGCTTGCAGGCGAAGGGCTTTTTGACGATGCGCGGAAGCAACGTCTTCCGCGGTTTCCAGAGACGGTCGGAGTGGTGAGTTCTCCGACGGGCGCGGCATTGCGGGATATTCTTAATATACTGAACCGCCGCGCCGCAAGCGTCAACGTCGTTATTCTGCCCTGTCCAGTGCAGGGGAGTGAAGCCGCCGCAATCATCGCAAGGCGTATCGAGCAGGCGAATTTCTGGAACTTAGCGGATGTGCTTATCGTAGGACGAGGCGGCGGTTCTCTTGAAGACTTGCTCCCGTTTTCTGAAGAAATCGTCGTCCGGGCGGTCGCGGGTTCGCGCATCCCGGTAGTGAGCGCTGTGGGACATGAAATTGATTGGGCGCTTTCCGATTATGCGGCGGACCTTCGCGCGCCGACTCCTTCCGCCGCGGCGGAGCTTGTCAGCGCAGACTGCGGCGCCGCGCTGACCGTAATCCATGGTATTATGGATGGTATGTATCAGTCCATGACAATGAGACTCGACAAGACCAGGCTCCTCGTTAAGCCGTTCAGCGCGGAAGATATGGAATATCGTTTCCGAGCTATACTGGAGCCGCGTTTAGCGCGTTTTGACGACGCAAAGGACGCTTTGATTATCTCTTTGCAAAATCGTATCATAGATATGCGCCGCAAGCTGGAACTAGAAAGACGGACGCTCGAAGCCGCGGACCCAAACTCGGTTTTGCGGCGCGGATTCGCCGTCGTTACAGCCGCCGATACGGGAAAATTCGTCAGAAACGCGTCCTATGCCAAAAAAGGCGACCGTCTCAATATCAGATTCATGGATGGACAGGTCAAAGCAGTCGTGGAATGATAAAAAATTCGTATCATCCCCAAAAAAGCGTTTACAAAAAACTATCTTTCCATTATACTACTATCAGCTATTTTAAATAAAAGGAGATTTTATATGCGGTTAATAACAAGGTCGGATTTTGACGGACTGGCTTGTAGCGCATTGCTTGAAGCTCTCGGATTAGTCAACGAGTGGCTGTTTGTACATCCGAAAGACATTCAGGACGGCAAAGTCGTAGCGACAGACAACGACATCGTAGCGAACGTCCCGTACATCAAAGGTTGTAAACTATGGTTTGACCATCACTCAAGCGAAACTGAACGGCTTGGAAAGGACGTCTACTTCGAGGGCGTCTCAAGACCCGCGCCGAGTTGCGCGCGAGTCGTCTACGAATACTATGGCGGAGACGAAAGGCTTAAGCAATTTTCTGAATTGATTCGCTATGTTGATAAGACCGATTCGGCTGACCTTTCCATAGATGAAATCATGAATCCCAAGGAGTGGATACTGCTTGGTTTCATTGTGGATCCGCGGACAGGACTCGGCAGGATTCACAATTTCACCATAAGCAACTTCGAATTGATGAAGAAGCTGTCGCATGGAGAGCTTGCCAAGCCTGTTGAGGAAATCTTGTCTCTGCCTGACGTGAAGGAAAGAGTCGACGTGTATTTTGAACAGCAGAGTCTTTTCATCGAGTCTATGAAGAAATACGCCAAGGCTCAAGGTAAGGTCATAGTGGTTGATTTGCGCGGGGTTGAAAGTATACCGGCCGGTAACCGCTTTCTGCTCTACACTCTATTCCCGGAACAGAATATCTCCGTGTGGACGGTCGACGGCAAACAGAAGCAAAACAGCGTCATTACCGTAGGGTACAGTATCGTCAACAAGACCTCTACTATTGATGTGGGTAGTCTGATGCTGAAGTACGGCGGCGGCGGACATAAGCAAGTCGGGACGTGCCAGGTTCCGTACGCCGATGCGGAACGGGTCATGGCGGAGATTATCGCGGAGGCGAACAAGTAGGAATTAGTGAATAATATCCCGACGGTTATTCATTTTCTTTATTCTCTGATTGTTTTTTTTGTCAAAACCATTGACTTTTCTAAAATATGAGATAAGATTATATATATGAGTATGAATTTAAAGGGTATGTTAACGAAGGAGACCGTTTGTCTCCACTTGAAGGGAACCACTAAAGAAGAGATTATCAATGAATTAATTGATATACTTGTGGCGGCGCATAAGATAACGGACCGGGAATCCGCCTTTGCCGCGGTAGTGGAACGGGAGAACAAGATGTCGACCGGTATGAAACACGGCATCGCCATACCGCATGGGAAGAGTCAAACCCTGTCGGACTTGGTGGCGTGTATAGGCGTATCGGATGCGCCTGTTGAATTTGACGCGCTGGATAAACAGCCGTGTCGCATCTTCATCATGACGCTTTCGCCGATTGAAAAAACCGGTCCTCATCTACAATTCCTCGCGGAAGTGAGCCTCCTTTTCAAAAGCGAAGAAAAGCGTGGACAAATCCTCCACGCTCAAACGCCGGAAGATATTCTCCGTATCTTGTCAGAGTAGTTTATTAAAGAACCATGAACCACGGTCGCCGCCGTCATTCATGGTTCTTTTCTTCCCCGCGCCCTAAAAACCCAAAAAGACTCCCCAGAACGCCGCCCGCGATGTGGGTGAATTGTGAAATGTTGTCGCTTTGAAAGGCTTCTAGTATCTGTTGTCCCAAATAAAGAAACAGCACGAGAATGAAAGTGAGCGGGATTTCCCCTTTCTTGAAATTAGTAAATGAAGCCAGAAGTATCATCATAAATACGACTCCTGACGCGCCGAGTAGTCCTGTTGGGAAGAATACGACGTTTAGCGCTCCAGTCGCCAGGGCGGTAACAGCCATCATCAGAACCATGTCTTTTGAGCCGTAACGCGTTTCTAGCATGGGACCCACTAACAAAATGATTGAGAAATTGTTGACCAGATGCTTCCAATCCGCGTGTCCTATCACATGGGTGAAGAGATTGACGATGTTTCGGATTCCGAAATGGAAATCGCCGTGTCCTGGGACGCTAAACCATGCGCTAATGAGGTTTGGAAATAGGAATTGGTTCAGAGCCAGCGCCGCGGCGCTTATGAAGGTAAAGGTCAGAATTGTCGGAGCGTTGTATTTTAGTTTCATAGTTATTCCTCTGTATTAAGCGATAAAGCCGAGCGGTCTTTCGTTTGGCTTTTCCAAGAGTTCTTCCTTACAGAACGAGATTATTCGTTCAAAAGAAGGCGTTCTGCCGTAAAGCACATAATCGGTGATGGATTTACGAGCTACGTTTTCAATTTGTCCGCCTGAAAAGTTGAATCGCTCGGCGAGCGTTTTCGCGTCGTCGCTTGAAAGCTCCGGCGCCATGCTTTGCCATATCGCTTGGCGCACCGAAAGACCGGGTTTCTCAAAATTTATTTTGTACAAGAAACGACGTTCAAACGCCTTGTCCATATTCTGGAAGAAGTTCGTGGTCGCTATGAGTATGCCGGAGAGCTTTTCCATCTCTTCAAGGATGATATTTTGCAGGCTGTTCATCATTTGGTCCGTTGAACGGCTCTGCGCGTTAAACTCGAAGCGTCGCGATATGACGGCGTCCGCCTCGTTGAAGAGCAATATAGGCGTCCGCTCTCGATTCTTTACCGCGACGCGGTAATTGTCAAAAACAGCCTTGAGATTCTTCTCACTCTCCCCCACCCACTTGCTCTGAATATCGGCGATATTCACAGGCAAAAGGTCTCGCTCGGTCTCGCGGGCTAATTGATACACGGTTTCCGTCTTGCCGGTTCCAGACGCGCCGGAGAATAGGCATACGAACCCGTTTCTCAAGCCCTTTTCGGCAAGCCGCTTCTGTACGTCCTTGAAATTATCCCCGTTTAAAATGGATGTAAGTTCCTGTATGCGCTCGGATTCGTTCTTGTTGTAGAACATCCGCTTGGGGAGGATGTTCGCCGACGTTATAAGAGGGTACTTCCATTCGATTTTTTTGGGCTTGAGCTTCAGCTCCGCAAACAGGCTCTCCCTTGTTTCTAGCGTCAGGGTAAAATGCTCTCTATCGCCGAAGAAGTCGTCTGTATCTTCATCGCCGTCTATTCTTTCAATGAGGCCCCGTTTTAAGAGATCATGCTCCCCGTCAAATAAGGACCTGGCGATGTTTCTGAATGTAGAGTCGTTGAATATTCCGCCTATGTCGCTTACGCCGATGTTTTCGTCGTAGCAACTCACGATCCGCTGACAGAAACGCAGGAGTAAGACGAGGTCGTCCCGCGCAAGCTGAAGGGCTTTGAGCCTTTGGGTGAAGACGAGTTGCATATTGTTGTCGATGAGGGCGTTTAATTCTTCGACAAACGTATCGTAGGATATTTCGCTGTTACCATGCCTGTCAAACAGCTTGTCCAACGCGTCAAAGAACTCGTCGATGGACGCGTTTTTGTAAGTTTCCACAAGGTACGGTTTGTTCCAGCGCAAAGACTCTATCACTGCGCCGGGAACACGGTAGGTGACCGGGTCGCCTTCAGACGGTCTACGGCAGAAGAGAAGCTTCTTTTTTTCGAGTTCGTCAAACTCATTCATAAATGGAAGCATTTCGAGACTGTTCAGATTGAGAGCCGCGGCGATTTCTCGCAGATATATGGATTGGTCTTCGAATCTGACGAGAAACTGAGCGTAGATGACGGATTGCGGAGCGGAGAGATGAAATCGTTCCGACAACGCCTTGACATGGGATTTCGTCTTTTCAAAAAAGGAAGCGCTAAAAGGGAATTCGGTTTCCGAAGCGCTTGCCGCAAGTTTCCGTATGTGAGTCAAGATGTTGACCTTTTGATAGGCGACGAATTTCCGCATGGAATTGGGGACTTCCGCGAGTTTATTCAACATAAAGTCGAATTTTTTGAGCGCGCGAAGGTTTTTGATGGACTCTGGCAGTTTTACAAGCTTGTTACGGCTGACGTCCAGAGTCTCTAGCATGACAAGTCTGTCTATGTTTTCAGGCAGTTCCGTAAGGTCGTTGTCGTTGAGTTTGAGTTTCTTGAGAAACAGAAGCGCGGTAATGGCGTCTGGCAGTTTCTTAAGTCGGTTACTGCTCGCGTCCAAAGTTTCCATCATCGAGAAAGTCATGATAAAAGAAGGGATTTCTTCGAGTCTATTCATACTTATATTGAGAGACTGTACCATTTCTATCTCTACGCCTTCAAACAAGTCTTCTGGTAATTGGTCCAAGCCCAAGTCGGAAAGGTCAAGGAACGTCTCCCAATTTTCAGAGAAGTGTTTTATCCGTCTGTAGGCTTCTTTCAGCCCGGTATTTTCTATCGCAAAATTATTCATATTTATTCCTCGAATAAGGCGGGAACTTCATTTGTTTTTTTGATGCCATCGCCCTGACGAACGCCCGAACATCTATAATATTTAGTATAATCCATATTGGGAAAAATGTCAAGGATTAGTCAACAGAGTCGGTTGCGTCCAATGAAAGACAACGGCTGGAACGCTTGACATTTATAGGAAAATATAGTCTAATATTATAAGGGTCCAATAGCTCAGGGGATAGAGCGGCCGCCTCCTAAGCGGCAGGTCGGCCGTTCGATTCGGCCTTGGATCAAAGTATTAACAAGGAGCGGGTGGAGCGTGAGCTATCCCGTTGACCAGCTCTCACTATGAACAATCTAGTATAAAAATCATGTATATTCCTTCTTTCAGGCGGAGACTGTTGCGCCTATCCACCTGACGGGGATAGCGGAGCCTCATTTCAAACAACATCCTGTTGCGAAGTCGTAAAACAGACGAAGTTTGTTTGCCGACTTCGGTTTTATATGATAAGCTAAGACTATGGACTTTAAGAAAATCACGCGCCTGAACCCTCTTAACGACTTCGCGTTTAAGAAGGGCGAGAAGGGCGACATTTCATCGGAGAGG
>JAIRKH010000028.1 GCA_031260245.1 Treponema sp.
GGACGAAATGTGGAGTTTTTATCACGATAAGGGGCATGAAATCTGGCTGTGGTGGGCCATTGACCACGATACGGGAGAAGTTGTGGCTTTTTGGTTTGGGAGGAGGGAACATAAGAATCTTGATAAACTGATGGGATTACTTAAGCCGCTTAAGATAGGGAAGGTATATACGGATGGCAACTATGCGTATTATGAGTGTTTTTCGCCAGAGGTACTGACGGTTACGAAGAAGAACACGCAAAAGATAGAAAGGAAACATTTATCGTTGAGGACATGGTGTGCGCGATTGGTGAGGAAAGGCATACGGTTCTCGAAAACGGAACAGATGCACAAGATCGTTGTCGGCCTGATAATAAATGTCTGGTTTTTGGGGAGAGTATGTTTGATACAATAATTTTAGAACATCACCGAGTCGACTCCGTCGAGGTTGGGTAAGAGCAAACCGCGGCGGTTTCCGCAACTTACAATCAGACCGTAACGTTTGACGTCGAGTTCGTCGGGACCGTAAATAATCTCCGACGGGAAGAGAATGTCGACGCTATAGGAGAGTAGGGGGAGTTCTTCTTCTTTAATGGGTGAAAAACGTGGATCTCTCGAAGCCGCGGATACGCTGTTCTTGATGATTTCTTGCGCGATGTTTTTCTGAATGGGCGATATGGTTCCAATACACCCGCGTAAGACGCCTTCTTTTTTGATGGATACGAACACGCCCGCGCGGTTCTTGAGCATTTCTTTGGGCAGGTCCAAAGGCGGACTTATGGTTTCGCCGGTTTTGACGAAGCGTTCGATATTATCTACCGCAAGTCGTATGTAGGGGTTTTTTGTGGAGCGTCTCGACGCAAGCCGCGCGTCTCTGTCCGCGAGAATAGTCGGTAGTAGACTCGGCGCCTCTCCCTCGCCGGAGAATTCCACGGTGAGATAGCCTACGCCAAAGGGTCCTTCGTAACTCAACACATGGCTTTGCGTTTGTGAGCCGTCCATGTAACCGGCGAGAATCGCTAGACTGCGAAACCCGCATTCAGCGGCTCTCTCTCGAACCGCGTTGTCTATGGATAAGAGCCTCCGGAAATCAGCTGTCTCCATACAATTCCGCGTAAAGGCGTCGTGTTCGGGTCCTTCTTTGGCAAAGCCGTAGGGGCCTTCGGCTTTGAGTTTGTGGGACATATCGCCGCTCGCTACGAGAATCGCCGATGGACGGAGTTTTTCCACCGCCGTCCGTACGCTCATGCCAAACCGATAATGGTCGGAAAGGGAGACCCCAGAAAGCCCGATGCGAACTATTCTTCTTGCCTGTAGAAAATAGAGCGGTACCATTACGCCGTGATCCAATTCGGGGTCCCGTTCTCCCAATGAGCCCGCGCTTATGCCGTCGTTCTCAGCCGTTCTGCCAATCAACGCGGCTAATTCTTCATCATATTCCACAGAAAACTTTATTTGCGGCGCGCGAAACATACCGAAATCGCCTGACGCGGATATGCCTGGCGAAATGTGAAAATAATCCATGTAGCAGACGCTGTGCGGCGAAATAATGATAACGGTTTCAGGTTTTTCTCGTTTGACTTCCTCTGCGATATGCCTGTAGGCGTTTCGCGTGTCCGGTATTTCATCGCCTTTCCCCACGCCCGGAACTATCAGCGGAGGATGCGGAACCAAAAACGACTTACGCATAGCTACCTCTCGTCATAAGTATATATCCGCATTGAATTCTTGTCTACTTAATTTTCATGATGGTTTCTGTTTGTATGATGGGACTGACTCCCCGTTCTTTGTCGAAATATTTCCTTTTTCTCCTGAATTTTCAAAAACCCTCTTGCATTATTTATAATAACAGCGCATAATCTAGGAGAGGAGAGCTTTTTCTTGATACCCAAATTTAATATTTTTTTAAGAATCGGGTTGTTATCTTTGCTCGTTTTGTGTATCAGCGTCTTATTTTTTCCAGAGAAAGCATCCGCGGTCAAGCAAGAGGAACAATCAATGAACGGCGCGGGCGGCGCGTCCATACCTGCGCTCATTTCCGCGGACGACTCTCAATTTGTCGAGACGGAGATGGCTTCGGAAGCCGAGCCTGAAGCGCTTTCAAAACCCAAAATGTTGCTTTATACATCTTACGCAGTAAAGAAAGGCGACACCATAAGCGAAATAGCCCAAAAATTCGCCCTGAATACCGGTACGCTGATTTCGGTGAACAATATTAAAGAAGCGAAAGGTTTGCAGATAGGACAAGCTCTGTCAATTCCCAATCAGGACGGCGTCGTGTATCAAGGTAAACGCGGAGAGTTGCTGACGGCAATCGCCGAGAAATATAAAGCGGAGGGGATATCTGTCTCTGAGATTCAGTCTGTGAACGAAATCTTTTCAAGCGCGAATAAAGTAATGGAAAATACGAATCTATTCATTCCACGCGCAAAGATGGACTCTATGGACTTGAGGGAAATCAGCGGAGACCTCTTCCTGTGGCCTGCTTACGGAAGAGCTTCGGACAGCTACGGATGGCGTTCCAATCCTTTCGGATTAGGCGGTCGCGAATTTCACAACGGTATGGACATCAGCGCGCCCACAGGAACGCCTATACGAGCGGCCATGGCGGGTAGGGTCGTGTTCGTGGGCTACAATGCGTCCTATGGCAATCATGTGATTATCACGCACTCAAGCGGCTATAGAACCCTTTACGCTCATATGAACGCTATACGTACAAAGTCAGGCGCCTATGTGGGCGCGGGCGAGCGTATCGGCGACGTAGGCTCCACAGGACGAAGCACTGGTCCTCATTTGCACTTCACAGTCTACAAGAACGGCGTAACAGTCAACCCCCGCCTGCTCTTGCGGTAAATGAGTAAAATGTACGACACGCGAAAACCAGCAAAACGAGCCTTTTTGGTTACGATTTACGAAAAAAATGAGAAATCCGATGTTTCTCTTGAAAAGGAACTGGTAAGTCTCTGCCGCGTTTTGGAACTTGAAATAGTGGGTGAAGAGTCGGTTCATATTCGGGAATACACGGCAAAGTTCGGTATGGGAACCGGTAAAGCCGCGGAAATCGCGGAAAAAACCAAAGTCGTCCATGCGGACTGCGTCATTTTCGGCAATATGTTAAGCCCGTCGAAACAGCGGAACTGGGAGGAATTGACGGGCGTTTCCGTCATGGATAGACAGGAACTCATCGTGCGAATTTTCGCGGAACGCGCTCTGTCAAAAGAGGCGAAACTGCAAGTGGATCTTGCGCGGCTCGAATACTCTCTGCCTCGGCTTCAGCATAAATATATAGACCTCTCGCGTCAGCGAGGCGGTCGTTATGGCGCGAAAGGTAGCGGCGAAACAAAGTCTGAAACAGACCGCCGCATCGTGGAACAGCGGATTCGGAAACTCAAAGAAGACTTGGATCAGGTCCGCAAGACGCGGGAGACGCAACGGAAGATGCGGAAACGGCATACCGCGCCGGTATGCGCCCTGGTCGGTTATACTAACGCGGGTAAGTCTTCCCTGCTCAACGCCTTGACAAACGCCGATGTATTTGTCGAGGACAAGCTCTTCGCCACCCTTGACGCAACAACCCGCAAGTTAACCATTGACGGAAAAACTATCCTCATCGCCGACACGGTCGGTTTCATCAGAAACCTGCCGCACGCCTTGGTGAGCGCCTTCCGCTCGACTCTGGAAGAGGCGGCGCTTGCCGACCTTCTCATCCATGTCTTGGACGCATCTGACGCGGACATTGACCGTTATTGTGAAACGACGCTCTCGGTCTTGCGAGAACTAAAAGCGGAAGCGGTTCCTGTTGTTACGGTTCTGAACAAAGTTGACCGCCTATCTGCCGAAGTCCTCGAAGACCTACAAAGACGCTACCCTGACGCGCTAACCGTTTCCGCTATGACCGGATCAGGGCTTGACGCCCTTAAATCATTCCTCATGGCGCGTGTTCTGAAAAGTACGATGATAAGCGAAATATCTGCCGCCCTCTTTACAAAAACATTGGATTCCGAGTAGTATTGCCGTATGAAACCGATAGTTGCGCCTTCGCTTCTAGCCGCGGACTTTTCCAATTTTACCAACGCCGTTGACGAAATCAATAAATCGGGCGCGGAATGGATTCACTTTGACGTGATGGATGGACAATTCGTCCCAAACTTGACCTACGGTCCCAAACTGTTAGCTGATTTGCGCGATAAAAGCCGCTTGACTTTCGACGTTCACCTTATGACGCTGAAGCCTGAACATATCGCGCCGTTCTTTATAGACGTGGGCGCGGATTTTATCACCTTCCATGCGGAGGCGACCACCCAGATTTACCACCTATTGACGGACATTCGGAACCGCGGAAAGAAAGCCGGTATCAGCATAGCGCCCGCGACGTCGATAAACGCCATAGAAGGCGTCTTGCCTTTCATTGACTTGGCGCTTGTAATGACCGTGGAGCCGGGCTTCGGCGGGCAGAGGCTCATACCAGAATGCCTCGACAAGGCGCGGAAGCTCGTCAAAATGAGAGAGGAATACGGGCTTTCCTTCCTCGTTTCAACGGACGGCGGGATAAAGGAATCAAACTCCGCCCAATTCCGCGACGCCGGCGTCGACGTCCTGGTAACTGGCTCCGCCTTCTTTCAGTCGGCGGACAAACAGGCTTTCGTCAAAAAGATTAAAGGCTTGATTTAACGCAGACTCCTTTATGTTACGCGGCGTCGTCCTCTCCTTTATGGGAGGGGGCTTTTTTGTCGCCCTGCGAGGCGCATAGCAGCCTAGCAAAGCGCGTCGTAGGGGTCGTCTCCGAGTCGGCGGTACTGAACCGCTTCGTCGATGTGGGGCGCTTGAATCGCGCCGCGCCCTTCCAAATCCGCGATGGTACGGGCGACTCGGAGGACGCCGTGAAAGGCGCGCCCGGACGCGCCAAGTCTGTCAATCGCCAAACGTAGGGCGTTTTCCGCGTCCTCCGAAAGGGCGCAGTGTTCTTCCACCAGAGAGGGCGTCATACGCGCGTTGCGCCGAACGCCCTCGCCTTTGAACCGTTCCCGTTGAACGGCGACCGCTCGCAATACCCGTTCCGCTATTTGTTCGCTTGTCTCCTCGTTATTTCTACCCATAAGTGAAACGTTTTTCGCCGTTTCTAGGGGCGAATTCACAAGAGCGCGTAGTTCTATGCGGTCCATAAGCGCGGCGCCGAATTTACGCCAGTATCGGTGGACTTCCTCTGGCGAACAGAGGCAGGTACTGTTCGTCATGCCGAGTTTGCCGCAAGGACAAGGGTTCGCCGCCATGACGAGCTGGAAGTCCGCGGGAAGGCGCGTCTGCCGGTCCGCCCTGCTGATGCTTATTACGCGGTCTTCGAGGGGCTCGCGCAAGGCTTGCAAGACGTTTATGCGGAACTGGGGGGCTTCATCCATAAAAAGAACGCCGAAATGGGCTAGGCTGATTTCGCCCGGCCGCGCGGTCTTGCCGCCGCCCAAGACGCCCTCCGCGCTTGCCGAATGGTGAGGGCTGCGGAAGGGAGGGCGCGTTATCAGCCCGCTCTGCGTCTCCCCCGCGAGGCTGTGCAGGCGCGTTACTTCCACGGCTTCCTTCGGCGTGAGCGCGGGCATAATCGACGGCGTCCGCCGTGCAAGCATCGTCTTGCCCGCGCCCGGCGTCCCGAACGCGAGTAGATTATGTCCCCCGGCCGCGGCTATTTCCAATGCCCGCTTGTAAACCGCCTGTCCTCGTACTTCGGAAAAGTCTCCGACAAACGGCTTGTTTTGTTCGTTGTTTTGCGGTGGGGCGAGGCATAGAGGGAAAGAGCCTGTTTCATGCCTGAGGACCAGGGCGTCGAAGGCGTCTTTGAGCGTTTCCACGGCCGCGACGTTTCGCGCCAGTATGCGGACTTCGCCCGCGTTTTCCATAGGCACGATGAAGTCTGCAACGCCGTCCGCGAGCCCCGCGGCAGCGGCGGCGAGCGCGCCGCGGACAGGACGAAGCCTTCCGGATAATTCCAATTCGCCCAAAACCATAACGTTATCCGCCCGCGGCGCGACCCCGGCGGCCGCCATCACCGAAATAGCGATGGGTAAGTCTAACGCCGCGCCCTCCTTCCGCACGCCGGCCGGCGCGAGGTTGATGAGAATCCGGTCGGACGGAAACGCGAAGCCGGAATTACGAAACGCGGCTCTCACTCGCTCTTTCGCCTCCTTCACCGCGCCCTGCGCCAACCCGGTTATGTCCACGCCCGGTATGCCCCTGCGTATGTCCGCTTCAACCCGTATGATAACGCCGTCAACCCCAAACGGCGTGTAAGACGTTACAAACATTCTCTACCCTCCTTGTTCAGGCGATACATCCTTCGCAAAGCTATAAGGGATTATCGTGGAATTTGATTTAAGGTAATTCAAAAAAATCGCTAAATTATACGAAAACGCGGCGTTAAGAGCGGGACGCCGTTAGACGCCGCGAAAACGTCCGTATTTCTCGAAAGAACATCCGTATCTCTTGGAAAACAAGCCAAGCGTTTTTCAAAAAACGCCGTATCTCCCCGGTGAAAACTCCCGTATATTTATGAGAAAACGTCAAGTGTTTTTTATAAAAACGTTTGACGTTTTTAGACGACTGTCATAGGTCGTAATTATGGCGTTTGCGCTTGCGGAAATTTAAGGGGAATCGTCAGCGGACGGACGCCAAGCTCATACCGTTTTCCGTAAACAAGTATCGTAATCGGCGCGTCCGACTCAAAGACCGCTTCTCGCGCCGAGACGCTCGCCTGTAAACGCGCCCCGCGATAACGTATCGCGAAGCGGTAACGCTTCCACGCGGGTGGAATACTCGGATTGAACGCCAGGGTTTCACCGTCGCTCCGTAAACCCCCAAAGCCGTAGACGATGTTTACCCACGCCGCGGCGATGCTCGTGGTGTGCAAGCCCTCGTCTGTGTTGCGGTTGTAATTGTCCAAATCCATGCGGGTGGCGAACCCAAAAAACCGAAAAGCCTCTTCGCTTTTGCCTAATTCAGACGCGAAGATTGAGTGAATCGACGGCGATAGACTCGATTCGTGAATACAACGCGGTTCGTAGAATTCGTAATTCGCCCGCTTCGCTTCAAGGGAAAAGTCTTGGTTGAATAGGAAAAGGAACATAAGTACGTCCGGCTGTTTGAGCATATCAAAACGGTAGATGCGGTCGTAAGACCAATGGCTGTAAAGCGGGAAATCCGTTACCGGAATGGCGTGAACGTCAAGATGCGGCAGGGCGAAATAGCCCTCGTGTTGCTCAAAAAGCTTGGTTTTTTCGTCAAAGAGAATAATCATCTTCTCCGCATCCAGTCTGAAAGTTTCTAGCTCCGCATCCGTCAAAGCGGTCTTCGCCACTAACGCTTGGTAAAGCGCGGGCGCGGTCTCTTTCATATCCGAAAGGACGGTTATCGTGTATTCAAAAGTCTTCTTCGCCATAAAGTTCGTGTAGCAGTTGTTATTGACCATCATGTGAAATTCGTCTGGACCCATGACAGCGTAGAAGCCAAAGCCGCTATGGTCCGCGTTCCACGCGCCCCTGCTCTCAAGGAAACGGCTTATCTCAACAAGCATCTCAACGCCGTGAGTGAAAAGAAAGTCTTTGTCCCCGCTTACAGTCGCATAGTGCCTGACGCCGTAAGCCACCGCGGTCGAAGGCTGAAACTGGAGGCTTGCGTGTTGCCAGAGCGCGCAAGCCTCCTCGCCGTTTAACGTGGCGATAGGATAACATGCGCCCATGCAGTCGAGTTGCTTCGCCCGCTCCTTCGCGGACGACAAGCCCGCGTACCGGTATTCGAGCAGGTTTTTCGCGGCTTTAAGATTGGAGAAAAGAAAAAACGGCAGGCAATAGGTTTCCGTGTCCCAGAACGTATGCCCGTTGTACGCTTCGCCTGTTAAGCCTTTCGCTCCGATATTATTCAACGGGTCCGCTCCGTGGTAGGTCTGGCGCATTTGAAAGACGCAGAAACGGACGCCTTGTTGGTTCTTCTCGTCTCCCTCAATCTCGATGTCGCCGTCCCGCCATACTTCTTCCCAATACGCGGACTGCTCGGCGAGCGCTTGCGCGAACCTCTTCCTTTCGCATCCGCGCAAATACTCCCAACAATCGTCCCATACGTTTTCAGCGTCCGCGCTTCTTTCCGCATGATTGTAGACATTCTTTTCAACAAAAACCTCGGCTCCAGGGGTTAGAGAAAAGGCGAATCGGAAGCCCGCCGCTTTTTCGGACGCCAATCTTTCCATTTTTTCCATAGACGGCTGGGGTCCCGCCAAGCAGGTGAAACCAGAGAAAAGGCGATTCCCAGAGCCGATAGGAGACTTCGTTTTCGCCTGAACCGCCGCGCCTTTCTCAAACCACGCCCGTTTCTCCGTTTCCCAGTAGTTTTTGCCGTTTCCATGAATCGTATCAAAGGTATTCGCAATCTCTATCTCGACGGAGACCGCCGCTTTCGCTTTACCGCCAAGAGACGCGACTATCTTCTGATAGCCTGTTTTAGGCTCCTCCATATCGAGAAGCCGCAGGAAAGTCAGCCGTACAGTCCCCCATTGGGTCGGCCAATCGAAACGCCGCGTCAATAAGCCGTTTTTCATGTCGAGTTCGCGTCTGAAGCTCTCTATAGGACAAACGCCTATGTCAAGGGTTTGTTCGTTGACTGAGATCTTCGCCCATAGCCAATCAACCGCGTTTACCATGAAGTGGGTCTTGGAGACGACGCCTTTATAGACGACGCCTTGTATCGGCTCTTCCACATAGACGCCGTTAAAGTAACAGCCCCGCAAAGAGGGCGCGCTGACGCCTTCTTCGGCAAAGCCTCGCGCGCCCATGTATTCGTTGCCGAGCGAAAAGACCGACTCGGATGTAAGGTTCTTATCCTTGCGCCAGCCGTCTTCGATGATTTTCCACGGGTCGCATAAGAGATATGTGTCCGCGTATTTTGTCGCCATTATGTTATCCTTTGACGTTATTTTGGGTTTTGGAAGCGGGGGCGTCTGCGAGCGACGCAAAACTCGGCGGTTTCAATCGCCTTACCCCTTAATTCCGCTTTGTATTGAAACTTGAGTTATCTGTCTTTGAAACGCGAAGAAGAGAGCGATGGGCGGTAGAACCGCGAATACGATGCTCCTCAAGATGTCCACGTCGTTAGCCCTACTCGTCCTGAACTGGAAAAGGCGCACCATTACAGTCTCAAGAGGCGTGTTTTTCAAGGTGAGATAAGGCAGGAGGAAGTCCGACCATGCGGCGTTCACCGCGTACATGACGACCACCATGATGATAGCCTGACTCAAAGGAACCGCGATTTGGCTGAATATGGATAGGTCGGACGCGCCGTCTATTTTCGCGGCTTCTATAAGCGATTGAGGGAGCGCGTCAAAGAAGTTCTTGAATAGTACCACGTAGAAGGCGTTAGCGCCCATGCTGAACCACAACGGGATAAAAGAGCCTGTGAGTCGCAAGCGAGCTATGTTTATAAACAGCGGGACGATGCTTGTGGTCGCCGGTATCAACAACGCCCACAATACCAGCATATAGACGATTTTGTGTCCTTTGGGCTTGATTTTTGACAAGGCGTAGCCTAACAAGCCGTTGAATAACACGGCGCATACCACGCTGCCAAGTACCGAAATAAGGGAATTGACGTAGTAACGCGCGAAATGCAACTGATTCCACGTTATGCGGTAGTTGTTAAAATTGAATTCCGACGGCAATATCGTCGGTTCGCGCACAAACTCGCGTATTTCCTTGAAGCCTTGTAAGACGACCCATGCGAGAGGCGCGGCGCATAAAAGCGCGGCGAATATTGCGGCGCCGACGACAAGGGGGTAGACAATCCGCACACCCCGCGTCTTAAAATCAAATTCCCTGATGACGCCGTTATTCCTATTCAGTGTCTTTTTTTTCATTATTTTATCCTTGAATTAGGGGCGGTTATGGGAAGAGGAAACGTGTATTTCCATTTCCCGTATCACCCGTTTCCCTCGTTCGGTTTATTCAGTTTGAAATACAATGCCGTAAGAGCGATGAGAATCAGGCTGATAATCACGGAAACCGCCGAAGCTCGTGGATAGTTAAACTGATCGAAGGCGAACTTGAATACCAACTGCATAATTGAGATGGACGCGTTGTTCGGTCCGCCGTTCGTCATAACGAGAGGCTCGTAGAGTATTTGAAACACGGCGATTATCTGGAGAATCAGGAGAGTACGGGCGAGGTTGTAAATGCAAGGAATGGTGATGTAACGTATGCGTTTCCAGACACCCGCTCCTTCGATGACGGCCGCCTCGTAAAGTTCCGGGTCAACGCCTTGCAGTCCCGCGATGTAGAGTAAGGTCGTCGCGCCCGCGCCCTTCCACGTAAGAGTCAGTACGATGAGCGGAATGGTCCATCGCGGGTTTGTGAGCCACGGTTGCGGGCTTACGCCGATGCTACGGAGGAGAATATTGAGAATACCCGTGTCTCCTGGATTGAAAATATACTTCCACATGAGAACCATGGCCACGCCCGGAATGATGTTGGGTATGTAGATGCTCATCTTGAAAAATGATTTTCCACGCCGTATTTCATTGATGAGTATGGCAAGAGCTATGGGAACCAGAAACCCAATGCCCAGCGACCACAGCGTATACGCGAAGGTATTTCGCAGAGATGGGAGAAAATCCGGGTGTTGAAACACGTCCACATAGTTTTTAAGCCCTATAAACTGGACAAGCCGCATCCCGTTCGCCTTGAACAAAGAGATTCTAACGCTTTCAATCAGCGGTTCCCATACAAAAAAAGCGAAAAGTATCACAGACGGCGCCATAACGAGCCATCCGGAGAAATTCTTTCGCAACGCTTGTCGCAATGGCTTGGTATTGTTTCTCATATATTACCTTTGTATAAAAAAGGCGCGTAGAAGAGTAGTGGAGCGGCGGCCGTCCCACTACGCCTTCTTACAGATTATCCAAAATTCTCTGAAAATTCACCTGCGCGGCGTCCAATAACGCTTTAACGTCCGCGTTTCTATCCGTAACAACCGCTTGCAACACCTTGGTCAATTCAGCGTAAAGGTCTTGAGCGTCGTATTCCTCAGTTTTAAGATTAGACGGTTTAGAAACCATCGCGTAGTAGTCGTTATAAAGCCTCATGTCGACGTTGCGGTACTTGTCTATGGCGTTCTGTTGGGCTTTAAGGAAGGCCGCGTCCGTCCACGCGGGGAAGGTTGGGATGACGGGAACCCCCTCGTTTCGCCGCATCTGCGCGTCGGCCTCGAGCCCTGCGATGGACTCCGGCGTTACCACTGGCGCCTTACCCATGATTTCAAGGTATCGGAGCGCGGCTTGAACCTCGGCGGACGTCGCGTTTGCGGCGAACATATAAGGCGTCCCTCCCATAAGGGAGAATTGCCCTTTGGGACCAGAGGGCATCGGCGCGAGCGCCAAGTCTCTGACTGGAAGCCCGCTAGCCATGGTCGGCTGATTGACCGCGTCCTGCGCCGCTATGTACATTGCGGCTTTACCCGTGCCTATAGCTTGAAAACCGCTCGACCAATCTTCGCTTGTAGGGTCGGCCGTTAGCACGTCGTATTTCCACTTGAGGTCCTTCACGTAATTCATCGCGGCGACCGCTTCGGGCGTATTGACTTGAGCTATCCATTTACCGTTCCTCTGAACCGTGAACCGCGCTCCAAAACCCCAAGCTATGTTGGTGAAATGCCAACCGCCCGCGTTGTCCCGCGCAAGGAGACAGAATCCGGCGCTGCCAGTCTTCTGTTTGATTGTTTGCGCGGCGACTGCGAGTTCGTCCCAAGTTTTGGGATATTTCGGAACGCCGTTGCCGTCTACGAGTCCGGCGGCGCGGAAAAGTTCTACGTTCAGCATGAGACCGAGCGCGTAGGCGTCCCGCGGTATACCATAGATTTTGTCGTTCTGGGACAAAAGTTCCAGAATAGACGGGTTCATCTTCTTGTCCCAGCCCAGGGCTTTGACTTCCGTGGTAATGTCCTTGACGAACCTGCCGTTGATAAGCTTCTGCGGCTCCGTGTACCAAGTCTCAAAGATAGTAGGCGTCTGTCCCGCTTCAGCCATAGGCACAAACGTGTCGGTGGCGTACCGGTATTGAGCCGGTAGTATCGTGTTATCCGGATACTTCGCGTTGAATTCGGCTATCCACTTCTGATGTTGGGCGATTTCACCAGCGAGAGTATCTTCGGGATAGATACCCAGTTTCACCGTTACCTTACCCGTCGGCTTATCATCGTTCCCGCCGGCAAACGCCGTACTAACCAAGCATACCATTGCTAAAGTAAATGCAATGAGCTTTTTCATACTTACCTCCTCTACTTGCTCTAAAAGCCCGCCTACCCAAAACGGCGACAAGGATTTCAGAACAATCTTTTAAGTTATGAGTCTAATGAGTTAAACGTTTAACTCATAACTATTATAAAGGCATATTCAAAGGATTGTCAACGGTTTTTTTATTTTTTATAATGAGAGGTCTATTGTTCAGCAAGTTCTGGTGGGCGCGGGGTAGGTTCAGGCTTTTTGAGCCACGACAATAGTACCGCGACCGTAAGCGGAACAAAAGCGGGCGCAAGTAATTCGAAGCCAAGCCGCGTTCTTTGCGAGAAAAACGCCCAATACGCGGTTGTGGTCAGGATCGAAAGAAGCGGAATTCCAACTAAGCACAAGAAACAGACGGCGAGCTTGCCCCAGACCCTACCCGGTTTTGAGACAACGTCTACGGCAAGACTGATAAAGAAGGAAACGCCCACCGCGAGCGCGCTCCAAAGCAAGGGGATTAGCACGAGGCGGCTGGGGTCGTCTTCTCCAAGCCACTCGACGCCTCGCATTATGGCGCAGGGTATGAGCCAGAGAAGAGCGAAGCTTGCAAACCCATGCGGATCTTTCGCCAACCGTAACAACAATAAGAGCGCGTAGAGAATCATCGGCGCCAGAATAGGAGCGCCCGTCAAGTCCACGAATATTTCGAGCCATCGTGAGAAACCAAACGCCCCGCCCTCTATGAATGGTCCAAAGAAAAAAGTGAAGACTGCGACGCTACTTCCGAGAATAACAGCCCACGCGCCGCTGGGACCCGCTCTGCTCTGCGAAACGCTCTGCCAGAAAAGAAAAAACAAAGGTATCCACAAGAAACAAAATACGCTTATCACCAGATAATCTCCATTTGAACGCCGTTCTTTTCCGCAATGAGAGCGGATGTCGGAATCGTTACTCGGTCCACGCCGACCACGCCCAAGTTTAGATTCCGCCCTTCAGCGTCGACGATGCGGAATTGAGCCGCTCCTTTCGGGACGGAAAACCGCAGACTGAAATAGTAATCTTCCGAAACCGCTGCGGCAAGACTGCTCAAATCCGGGTCAATCTCCCATTTCTCCCACAAGACCATCGACAGTTTATTGATTCCGCCTTCTTGGGAATAAACGGCTCTTTGACCTGTCCCAGACAAGAAATGAACCAAGGCGTCTAGGGTTGAAAACCTCAGCTTGACGGTAGTAACAACATGGGCGCCTTGCGCCGCGCCGTTCTTTTTGATATTCGTCGAGAAAGAGGCGAGTTGTAGTCCGTCAATACGCTTGACGCTCCGCTCAAAGTCCATCTTACTCACAGGAATAGGCGGGCGCGTTTCGTTACCGTCCAACTTTCCCAGTCCGTCGAGCGATTCCGAGACGCGGTATTCGAGGGTCAGCGCGCCGCTCCCGTCAGGTTTCACGGTAATATCGGCGCTCACACCTACGCACCCGCTCAAGCAAAGAACCGCGATCGCAAATAATAGTAGTTTTTTCATAACCTATCCTCTAAAACTCTTCCGAATGGATCGCCACATCTTGAACACGCACCGGCGTTTCGGTTTCTATGGTTTGAAACGCCTTGTTCATAACGGTTTCGCCGAATTCCTTTGAATTTGACACCATCGCCGCGCCTATTTGGGAAAAGGAAAGCGAATCCTGTAAATCTACCTCCGCGGCGCTCACATGAAAACGCTTCTGTAGCTTGTCCTTTATGGATCGGACGATTCGGCGTTTCTCTTTTATGCTGTCCACGTCGGGGATCTCAAAAATAACCTGCATCATAGAGACTATCATTAGATGTATTATACTAATAACCGCCGTTTAGTCAACAGGCAGGCGGAGCCTGTTTAAGGACTTTATAATGAATGTCGTTTGAATGTCCC
>JAIRKH010000098.1 GCA_031260245.1 Treponema sp.
TGTATAGAGGAGGTTTACTACGTTAAAAAAATATATATCCACGGTGTTTATACTCCTATTTCCGCTAACCGCTTATAGCCAAAACAGCTCAATTTCTTTTGACCCGTTCACTCTTATAGGATTGTTGCTCCCTACAGGCGACCAAAACCATAAAGAACAAACAACCGATATAAGAAATTTATGGCTTTGTATAGAAGCCAACTGGGAAATAAGCAATAAAACAGAAATGGGCGTCGGGATGTTCTGGCGGGGGGATAGGTTCGCTTTGCGGGCGCAGTGGCGAAACTATTTTAATAAGCAAAGGCAAAGCGGCGCCTTTATTGGACTATATGGGAACGCCGAGTGGAGGCAAATGTATTGGCTTTACGACGGCGAGGGAATCGCCATAGGCTGGAGCTTCCCCTTTGAATTTAAAGATAACGTTTATCATAGTCTCGGAATAACGATAGGCGTGGACGTTGGTTTTAGAATACGAATAGGAGACGTGGGCATAACTCCGTTTATCGGTTTGGGTTATCCCCTGTTCTTTTGTTTTGGGGAAACGCCGACAAATTATCGTTCAGAGTTTGATACGAAAAACATGATGTTCCGCGCGATTGATATTGGATTGAGGATAGACTTTTTCGGAAGCCAGCGTAATTGAAAGCGATTTCTCAAAAAAATAAAAAACGACGCTTGCGTTCATAAATGTTCAGGTATATAATGATATCCGTATCTACTTTTGTAGATAAATTTTTATGTTCAAAGAAGGAGAAAACATGAAAAAGGCGTTTTTATTAGGAGTGGGAGCGGTCGTCCTATTCGTATTCGCTCAAACGGCGTTCGCGCAAACGGTGTTGCAAGACGGAACGTACAAACTGGAAGAGCAAAACTACGACCATGGGTACCGCGTCGTGTTTGAGATTGTCGTCAAAAAAGGCAAAATCACAAAGGTCAATTACGACAACATTAATGCAAGCGGCGCGTCGAAGACAAAGGACGCGGGCTATCAAACGGCTATGAAGAAGGTAAACGGGCTTGGTCCTAAGGAATTCATCCCCCGATTAGCCAAGAATTTCCAGAAAGTTCAGGACCCGGCTAAAGTCGACGTCATAACCGGCGCAAGCCACTCTTCCGAATCGTTCAAAGAGTACGCCGTGAGATTGGTTGAAGCCGCGCAGAAGGGCGATACCGCTCTGATAAGCATCGACAACGAAGTATCCGAATAGGGGAGCCAGCGGATAGAAGCCTTGTTTGAATGTTCAGTAGGGGTTTCTATCCGTTTTATTTAAAAATTAAAGATTTTCCATCGCTTTTTCCGCCTTTACCGCAAGCGCTCCGTTCTTCTTATCGGTCAGCGTGGCGACTTGGTCTTTAAGCGAATAGAATTTATTGTTAAGCGTTATATCTATGGCGCATGATTTCTCCAACGCGCCGCCCGCCGTAAAGAAACGCCGTGCAAGCTCTTCAAGTTTGCTTGATTTCGCGGTGGAAAGTATACGCAAAAATCCGTTGTAAAGAGCGTTTTGGCGTTTTTTCTGCGCGTCGTCCATTGCGGCTATGACGGTTTCAAGATATGCGTCAGGCTTATTATTCAGCAGGGTTTCCGCGGCAAGAATACGGATTTTATCCGGGTTTTTTGATTCCTTGAAAAGCGCTTCAAGCGCATTTTCCGCATCGCCGCCGCCTATTTCACCCAAAGCTTTGACGGATTCTTCTTTCACCACCATGGCTTCGTCTTTTTCGGCGCGGTATTTGAGGTAGGGTACCGCGGGCGCCAGTTTACGCTGTCCAGCGGACTTTGCCGCGGCCGCCCTAACGCGGAAAAAGGAATCGCGGAAATTTTCAATGACAGCCTCGTCGACTTGGGCGCCGGAAAACGCGCCCAACGCGCCCACAGCCGCGGTTCGTACTAAAGGCTCCGCCGCAGATACAGCGGTCATTATGGCGTCAAGTCCGCCGCCTATCTTGGTGAGAGCGCCTATAGCGGCGATACGCGCAGTGGGGTTCGCGTCCGCGTTCTCCACTATGTTCGTCAGAAAGGGGGTCGCGCTCTTTGAGCCGGTTTCTCCTAACGCTTCAAAGAGAACGCCGTTGTTTCCAGTTCCCGGGTCGCGATTTTCGTAAAGGTCAATCAAATACGCGGCTATGTCTTCGGCGTTATCTTGGTCAACGGCTTTGCCTAGAGCGCGGATACTCGGTCCCCGAAAGTCAGGCAGACCGTTGTCAATGACGTCTTTGAGAACCGAAACGGCTTTCCGGGCTTTTACTTTATCAAAGTAACCGAGCGCCGCGGAAATCGCTTCGGAAGACTCGTTTTCGCGATTCTCCAATATGGACGTCGCCTTGTCTTCCAGCCCGCCTTTGCTCTTGCTCCCAAAAAACGAAAGGATTCCAACGAGTATCTTCTGGTTCTTGGCGTTCCGCGCCAAATCAATGAATTCGGAATCAAGCTCTCCGGAATACGAAATATCCGTCTTCAATTTTTGAATCAACGCAACGACTTCCGTTTCCGTGCCGAACTTAACAACGTCTCGCCATTCTTCATTTGCAAAAGTTTTGAAAATAACGAAAAAGATGAAAAAAGAGAGGAAAATTCTCCAACGCTCTACAGTCATGGTTCATGATACCACGAAAACCGCGCTTTTGTCAACGAAACCGCTTGGGAAAATGGGACGCTTCAGAAATTATCTACCCATAGGGAAGGGTAAAACGCCGTCAATGGACGTTCTGCCTGTTAGACTCATAATGAGCCTGTCTACGCCCATTGCCACTCCCGAACAGGGGGGAAAGCCGTCGAAGATTTGCCAGTAATTATCGTCGACTACGTGAGGGATAAGGCTGTTTTTCTTTTTAGCGGCCGCTTCTTGTTCAAAATAGGCGCGGATATTGAGCGGGTCCGTTTCTTCGGAATAACAGTTGGCGAGCTCGATGCCTCTCACGTAGAGTTCCCATCTTTCGACCGACTTGCCGTCCGGGCGTTTCTTGGCAAGGCACGGGACGAAACTGGGGTAATCTTTCAGTACCACAGGTCTATCGCGCGGCAGGTTCGGCTCGACCGTGTGGATGAAGATAAGGTCGAACAGCGCCGCGACGTCGGTCCCCGGCGGCGGCTCAAGTCCCAGTCCGCGGGCTTCCGCCTCAAGCATATTCTTCTCAGCCGCGGCGTAGAGGCTGAAACCCGCGAAACGCGAGAAAGCGTCGTCCATGCTGATTCGCTCAAACGGCGGACGAATACTCTTCCGCGGAATTCCGTCCAGAAGAAAGACGAATAAGTCCTCGGTTATATCGATAGAATCTTCATAGTCCGCGCCCATCGTATAAAATTCGAGCATGGTGAATTCCGGGCTATGGAGTCTGCCCGTCGATTCCACATTGCGAAAGCAAGGACAGAGCTGGTAAACGTCGGTCTTATGCGCGGATATGAGCTTTTTCATCCATATTTCGGGCGAAGGAACTAGATAAAACGACTGTTTTTCGCGTATCCTACTGCCCATAGGCGGAATATACGCGGTCTCAAATACTTCCAGACAGGTTTCTGGTATGAGATTCGGCGACAGAACGGGCGTTACTGTCTCAAGATACCCGCGCTCGTCAAAGAATCGCCTGACTCTCTTAAAAATATCCGCTCTTTCTCTTAAAAATTCTATATCCATATATCAATCCATCGGTCAATTTCTAATTGGCGCATATTTCCATCAGTAGATGCAACTTTTTCACGTTCAATGCTGTCTTAAAGGCGTGAATGTAGACAAAAAATATCCGATTCCCCAGCATCTACCTTTTCAGACGCCGGGCGAGGAAATAGCCAACTCTATTTTACATGGATTAGGGGGAGGCTTGTCAATAGCGGGTCTCGCGCTTTTATTGGCGAGAGCTAACGGTCTTATAGGCGGTGGGGGCGGGGGCGTTCTGGCGGTTACCGCGTACACCATGTTTACGGCGACTATGCTCTCTATGTTTCTCGCATCGACCCTCTACCACGCCATCTCCCACGAAGGAGCTAAACGCGTCTTCCGCGTGCTTGACCATTCCGCTATATACCTGCTCATCGCCGGCACCTATACGCCGTTTTGCCTTCTCGCTATTCCGGGCGCGTTAGGTTGGACGTTTTTTGCTTGCGAATGGGTTTTAGCGGCTACGGGCATAACTCTTTTCTCCGCCGACGTCAAAGCCGTAAAGAAAGTTGAAGTCTTCATCTATATTTTGATGGGATGGGCTATCGTCTTTAGCGCGTCCCGCCTCTTACGGGCTGTCTCCGCCTTGAGCGTAGCGTTCCTCTTTGCAGGCGGACTCGCCTATACGATAGGCGCTTTTTTTTACGCTCAAAAGAATCGGCGCGGTTCCCATGTCGTCTGGCACATATTCGTGCTTGCAGGCGCGTTTTGCCATTGGGAATCCGTATGGCTTATGAGTTAAGAAAAGCGTCGGACGCTTTTTCCTTTGAATTTCTATTATTTTGTGTTATACTAGCAATACGGCGTCTTAGCAACTCTGTCACGCTATGGGCGCGCAGAATCTTGAAGACGCCGATTTTTCAATATATCGGGAGTGAGAAGTATGAAAAAAATTTTTTCGTATCGGTTTTGGAACGTTTGTCTATTGATAAACGTCGTTTTAGCCTTGTCGACCGGTTGCGTCAGTCGTCCTCCAGTAACGCAGACTTTGTACAATGAAATCGGCAGAGACGTTTTTTCTCAATTCAGGTTTTATATCTCAAAAGATATTCAGTTGACAAAGGTCGACTCAAGCGTCGATGTAGACGACAAGGCGACGGTTGTTACCACTAAAATAAAAAGAGATATTATCCATATAAAAAATTCAACGGCGGGACGAGTTCAAGGAGAACCATCCGAAATGAAATTAGAGATAGGATTCGAGCAGTTGAAAGACGGGACCATCCCGACTCTGGTATTTGTGCAGAAGGCGGGGCGGGGTACGGAGGGACGGTATTATTTAGAAAAGGATGCGAAAGGCAAAGTAAAATACGGAGACTCGTATTACATTGTAACGTACAAGGAACGCGACGAGCCGTATTTACTGCACCTCAGGGCGTCCAAAGAGAAAACCACGAAACGCACCGTCAAAGGGTTGAAATAAGCGCGCCGACAAATATGACGATGGGAATAACCTCGTTTATGGAGTAACTAGCGATGCGTATGCGCCGTTCCGTTTTGTTCAGGGCGACGATGTGTTCCGCGACCAGAAGAATCGCGGCGATTCCCGTTGCTATGAAGTAGGCGGATGAGACATGCCAAAACAGAGGGGCTGAGAACAAACCCGCTAAAGTACCTGCGTGTGAGAGCGCGGCGATGAGGCGGGCTTTTTTTGCGCCGAAACGCGCCGGAATGGAATGAAGTCGCTCTTTCCTGTCAAATTCAATATCCTGTAATGCGTAAACGATGTCAAAACCCGCGACCCAGAGGCAATGAGCCGCGGTAAGTACAAAATAACGAAGCGCGAAGCGCCCGGAAAGCGCCACAAAGGGTCCCATGACCGAGCATGAGCAGGCAAGTCCCAGCCAATAGTGGCAGAGCCATGTCCAGCGTTTGGTGAAGGAGTACCCGCCTATGAGAATCGCCGCTATTGGGAGGAGGAGTACGCACAGCCAGTTGAGGCAGAACGCGGCCGCTACGAGGGTAGCGCCCATAATCAAGCTGAAGATAAACAGGGATTTTTTTGAGAGCAAGCCTTGAGGGATGTGGCGAGACGCGGTGCGCGCGTTTTTTTTGTCTATGTCTGCGTCTACGACGCGGTTCAAGGCGTTTGCCGCGTTTCTGCCCGCGGCCGCGGCTATGAGTATCAAGACGCTCTCCTTGAGAGGGGGTCGCCCACCCGTCTCAAGGAGGATGGCCATCGCCGCAAACGGCAGAGAGAAAAGCGTATGTTGAATCATCACCGCATCGCCGATGAGTTTAATTTTCCGTAACATTTCCCAGATACTATCCTAAAAAACATAAATACGCAACAGGCGAAGCCTGTTCAATGACTTCATAAATTCCATAACGGGTTTTGCTTAGTCCCTCATCTATTTTTCGCCTTAATTTGTCGCCAATCTTTAATTCAAATTCATCATACCAAACATTTAACCCTTTTTCTTTTAAAAATGCGGCAAACGGCCTTACAAAATCATCTTTATCTTCCGCCGCATGAGAAATAAAAACATCATACTGTTTTTCTGTTTCTTCATCAGTATTAAGCGGTATAAATTTATCCAGTAATTGAAGGGACATTCTCTGCTTGATTCAATATTATTAATTTCACGATCAATAGTAACAATTTGGTTCGAGATGTTTTCAATTTTCCCGCCGCTAATCCAGTTAAGAGCTGTTTC
>JAIRKH010000116.1 GCA_031260245.1 Treponema sp.
TTGGAATCTGTATAAGCAAAGTCGGTTATGGATACCGGCTTGATCTCCGGCGCGGTTGCGCCGAGATTTATTTTGTAATAATCAATGTCGTTCTTGTGCAGATAAGACATGATTTTATCGGACATCTGAATTGCCGTCGCCGCATCTTCGGTATTGTTGGCCTCGTAATTGGCTAGATCCGTGAAACTGGTAAAATTACTGTCCGCCATTACATTAATACCCAATGAATAGATTGCCTCGGTATCCGCGGTGGCTCCTGAAAAAACAACTAAATAATCCTTGGTTGACCAGGGCATGGTTACAGATGAAGATGTGTTGGAAAAATAATAGGCGTTCGCGTTAGGCGTAATAACAACGCCAGAGATGCTGCTATTTGCCTTGATATTAAAATTGACCGGCGCCTTGTTGAATTTAAGAGAAACCGAATCTTCCCATGTTTTTTGGTTAATCGTATCCGTCACGCGGACGCCTATTTTCTTGAATGCATATTCAGATTGAAAGGGTTTACAGCTCAGGGTAAGTTCAATTGTTTTGCTTTTTCCCGGCTCAATGGTACCCAAAACCGAAGAAGAAGGCTGGGAATTCACTATCAGGTCGGCGTCAAAATCAAGCGCGCAGGTAGCGGCCGTACAATCAGCCGTACCGGTGTTCTGTATAGTTATAGTAAAATCATAGGCATTAAGATTGGCGTACAAGCGCTGCATATCGACCGATGATGACGCGGGCTTGACGCTGGTCTTGAAATTGACCCCGTCGGCGATGGTAATGGTTCCAATATCGTCGCCATCAGCCGTTGGAGTTACCCTGGTGGTCTGTTCTGCCACGGTTATCTCATAGGAGTCACCGGGAATTGCGTTGTCAACGGTAAAATTGCCTTCCCCATCGGTGGTCGCGGTTAATTCGTTTGCCTTGTTACTAAGATTGGCTATGGTTATACCTATCCCGCCGATACCGCCGAGGGCGCGGCTTGAGGGGGCGTCAAAGCTGGCTATCTTGCCGGTAAAACGGGTATTGGCCGTACGGGATGCGTACAGGTAGTATTTCCGCCCGCCATCACTTACTTCAATAACCCTATCAGACTGTTTGGACAGGGATACCGATGTAGATGTGGATCTGCCGTTTATTGTTATGGCGCTGCTGGATATATACCACGTGGCCCCGGTATCCATACGCACCCATTCGCCCCACAGCTCTTTCGCGTATTTCAGAGTCGTTTGTCCGCCGCCGCCCGGACTCGGATTGTCCGTTCCGTTCCCGTTGGTAACGCCGTCGTTCCCGTTTAACATATCGCAACCGACAATCGCCATAGTCAACGCCGTTAAAATCGTAATAATCGTCTTTTTCATCGTTCTCTCCTCTTATTTCACCGTTTTTACAGCGAGTATTAAATAATCTCCGCCGCTCTCTATCAACGAAGTGGAATTAACCTGTATCGAATCAAAGGAGCGTCCATAGCCAATCTGCGTATAGACGCTCCCTCCTAAGGGAATAAACGCGCATACTTCCAATTTCAAGGACTGGGAGACCGTCTCCCACTCAGGCGTCAGCCATTTGAACTCGTCGTCGAAGTCAACGACCTTGTAATCAAGCTTGGAATAGTCGTATAAGAGCGCAAGCGAAATGTACTTAAACAGCGTAACCGTAAAATCCGCATAGAAATATGGACTCCCGGACGTTTCCTGCGAGTAATCCGTTCCGTTTGGGTCCATGAGCGGCGTAATCTTCATGTCTTGCCGCGCGTTCAGATAGAAGACCGGGACCGCGCCTGCGTCTACCGCCACGCTGAACAGTTCCGACCGCCAACTGAAGCCCAGCGTAATATTGGGTCCCGCGCTGTGCATCGTAAAGTCGTTGGAGAACGAATTCACCCGCTCCTTGCCCAAGCTCTCTAACGCGGGCATACTGAAGAAGCCCTTCTCCGTCAGAGTGTAATATTCGTAATATAGTCCGCCGCCGACCTTTAGCTGGACGCTCGGACTGTTAAGGAACGCGTACTCGAAGGGCGTGAGGAAGAGCGCGAAGGTCTGGTCGTCGACGGCGACAAGAGAGTCTGGAACCGTTTCGTCGAACTGTTCGTTCTTGGCGGTATTAGAGAAACGGAAGCGCAGGTTTCCCGCGACGTTAGGCGCGTATTGATAGCCGAGCGAGAGGTCGGTGATGGAGCCGTCCTTCAGGACTTTTGGGGACAGGGAAAAGGAAAGGCTACCGAGCGTGAAGCCTTGCGCGGAAAGGGGCATGGCAGCAGCGAGTGCGCAAACGATAACAGATAAGAGATAAGGGGGAATGAGCCGCTTGACGCGGAAGTGGGTCGCGGACGTCTGGCGTCGCGTCTTGCGCTGGGGGACGGGGTATGCTTTACCGCCTCTACTATTTGCGTTTTGACTGTTCATAATTGCTCCTAGTATGAAAGGTATTATAGATGACGCGCTGACAATGGTCAAGCGTTAATAAAAAAGAAAGATTATCTATTATCCATTATAATTAATTATTGTGTTTCTATTGACTCTTTTCGTCTTTTATTATACCATTTTGAGTAGACAAAGGAGACGCTCTAATGGGAGTAAAAGTTCGAGAGAAACGAGGGAAACTGTACCTGGATATATGCGTATCACCGAGATATGCGTTCCAAACGAGAGATACAATTGCTTGCGGGCGCATCGTTCAACACAATTCTTTTCCGGCGAAACGGTCTTTAAGCAGGGCAAAGGAATAAAAATTATTTAAGGAGGATTTTATGGATAGCGTTTTTGAGTCATTAATTCCAATAATAGTTTTCATGGTGATTGCTCAATGGCTTATAATTTCATTCCTTGGCAGATGGGTCGCTGGAGAGAAAGGCTATTCCACAGGCGCGTGGTTTTGGCTTTGTCTTCTATTCGGCGTAGTCGCCCTTATAGCAATATGCGGCGCGCCGAATAAATTAAGCGAGTATCGGTTGAAGGAATTGAACCGGAAATTTTCAAGTCCTTCAAGCGAATCAAGCCAAACAAACATTGTCCCTTCGACGGCTAATCCTGTGAGAGGCGATTTTTGGGTATGCAAAGAATGCGGAACAAAAAACCGCGCCTCGGAATCGGCTTGTAATGGTTGCGGGCGTTATAAGTAGACGCAACTCCCCCCCGCTTCCTGGCGATGGCGGCTTTGATGAAGAGGCTTTCTACGCTACAAGGTAGTTTGGCGGAATTAGTTCGCCTGCTGACTTTGCACAGGCGATGCTTGCCATTATATGCTTAATAAAGATAATCAAGGCGCCTCGGCGGTGGTATTTTGTTTAGGATATAAATTCGGCATAGGCGATAAGTAGTAAAATATAATTTGGTTAAAGACCCGTCGCATCCGCGCAGGCGGCTAACCTACTGCGCTTGGCTGTATGCGCGCCCCGGCTACGGCTGGGACGCCCAACACCTTCGCGTAGGCTACGCTTACGAGTAAGCGTAGCCGTCCGTCGGAGTCAGATGGATTTGCTAACAAAACACGTTAAGAAGTCGTTAAAAGGCTCGCCTGTTATTGGGTTACAAATTCCGCGCCGCGTTTATCTAAAACGTTCAGGCTCGATAAGGCGATGTATAAATAGGGATAACCATCTTCTTCGTATGTTTTTAAGACGCCCGTCGCCTCTACCCAATTATCAATATTAGGGTATTTAACAAGCGTCTGATTACGCGGCTCCCAAGCTATCTCGAAACCAGCGTTGCCGTCGCTTCCGCAACAACCCGGACCATACCTTAACACGAAACAATAATCTCCATATTCGGACTGCTCTCGCTTAAAAAGCCCCTCCAGCTTTATCGTCTTGCCTAAATAATCTTCGGCGTTCAGATACACATCGTTGGTCTGAGCAAGGAACATTTTTTCCTTTATCTCAATAATTCCGCCTTGTTGCGACGCGGGTTTCTTTGGTGAAGGCGCCGTCTCTACGGCGTTTTCAGGCAAGTCCACGGAAAGCGTTCCTACGCTATTGCTTTCCACTGACGCGAAAGCAAAGGACTGTTGTTGTTTTCTCACGTTACCGCAAGCGGGGAAAAGCGCGGCGCAAATAAACGCGACCGCGCCTAGCTTCTTTACGGTTGTCTTCGTAAGGACCTTGATTAACCAGAACAGCGCAAACGCGCAAATATTAAGCAGGACGACGCTCGCGCCGGTAGGCGTCGCGTAAATATAAGAAACGACGACGCCGATAAAGAAACAAAAGATTGACACGCATACGGAACAAACGCTCACGCTCTTAAACTTCTTGAACAGCCGCATCGATGTAAGCGCGGGGAAGATGATTAACGCGGAAATAAGCATCGCTCCCATCATACGCATACCGACGACGATGATAATCGCCGTTAGGAAGGCGATAAGCATATTGTACAAGCCTGTTTTCAGTCCGGTCGCTTTCGCAAAAGTTTCGTCAAACGTCAAGGCGAATAGCTTGTGATAAAAAACGACGAAGAGAACAAGCGTGACGATTGACAAGACGACGCTCAAATACACGTCGCTTTTATTCATGGCGAGTATACTGCCGAATAAGTAATTGCACACGTCGGTGTTCATGCCTGTCGTTTGCGATATAATCACGACGCCGAGCGCCAATGAACTTGTAGAGACGAGCGCGATAGCTGCGTCCCCTTTTATCAGGCGTTTCTCCCCTAGGTGCAAAAGTAGAAACGCGGCCGCTATGACGACGGGAATGGAAACCGAAAGCGGCGCGACGTTGAACGCGGTCGCTATGGCAAGCGCGCCGAAACCGACATGGGAAAGCCCATCGCCGATCATAGAATACCGTTTTAAGACCAGGCTTACGCCAAGCAACGCGGCGCAGATTGAGACAAGCGCGCCGACTACAAACGCCCTGACAAGAAACGCGTAATTAAACATTTCCGCCAAGGTGGAAAAAATGGTGTTAGACATTTTCAACTCCTTCATCTGTAAAAAAGGCGAAATCTGAACGTCTATATTCAGAAACCGTACCGAAAAAATATTGGTTGTATTTAATATGCAAGATATGGCTTGCGTATTTTACCGCCGCTTGTACGTCGTGCGTTACTATAAGGATGGTAACGCCGACTTCGTGGTTTAGCTTTGCAAGCAGGTTGTACAACTCCTGCGCGGCCAATGGGTCAAGACTGTCGGTGGGTTCATCGAGAACAAGCAGTTTACGAGACGCGCAAAGCGCGCGGGCGATAAGAACGCGCCGCTGTTGCCCGCCTGACAATTCTCTGAAACAACGGTTTTTTAAATTGAATATATCAAGTCGTTTCATATTATCCTCCGCGGTCGCTTTCTCCGCGCGGGAATAAAAAGGACGTAAGCCCATGACTCCCGCTAGTCCGGATAAAACGATTTCCGAAACGTCCGCGGGAAAGTCTTTTTTCGCCGCGGATGTCTGCGAAAGATAGCCGATTTCCTTTGTTTTTATATGCGGCGAAAAACATACGCTCCCTTGCAAAGGATTGATAAGCCGCAAAACGCCTTTGACGAGCGTGCTTTTACCAGTTCCGTTCTCGCCCACGATGTAAAGATAATCGCCGCGCCGAACGGTAAAGCTAATATCGCTGATAACGATACGTCCGTCGTAGCCAAACGCGGCGTTTTGGCAGACTAGTACGTCGTCGCTAACCATATTTCCTCCAATGAATAGGGATAGTCGCAGACGCGGCGCGCTTGCGGCTGCCCCTAACGCGATAAAACGCGCTACTGTAGAGCCTCTTGCAAATTTTTCACATTGGCTTGCATCAAGTCCAGATAGGTTTTACCATCGTCGAAGTCGCTCTTGGATATGTTGTGGCAGGCGTGGAGCAACAGTTTTTTTGCGCCGGTCGCTTCCGCGATTGTATCGGCCATTCTCTCGTTTGAGAGTTCAATATGAAAAATGACCGGGATTTGCTCGCTCTTAATCTTATCGATTAAGAAAGCGACCGTAGCCGCGCTCGGCTCCGTCTCGGTGGAACAGCCGGGGAAGGCGGCGAAATAGGAAAGCCCATAAGCGTCCGCGAAATAGCGGAAGGGGAAGCGGTCCCCGAACACGAAGGTTTTCCGTAGCGCGCTGTCAACGACCGTGTGAAATTCTCCGTCGAGTTCGTTTAGTTTTGCGGTATACGCGGCGGCGTTTTGGCGATAAGTTTCGGCGTTAGCCGCGTCTGTTTCGCAAAGCGCGTCGGTAACGGCTTCCACGATACGAGCGGCGTTTTTTGGAGACGTCCAGACGTGTTCATCGTATTCGGGACCCGTTTCAATGCCAATGGCTTCAAACGCTTCCTCCGCTTCCTCATCCTCCATGCCTTCGACGATTTCTTCTTCCACCACGTCGACGCAATCCATGAGCGAGACGATTTTCATATTACTCACATCCATGGAATCTAAAATTCGCTCAACCCATTCGTCCGACTCGCCGCCCACGTAAATGAAAAGTTTGCTGTTTTGAACGGCGATAATATCTTGCGGCGTAGGTTCAAAGGAGTGGCTTTCCGCGCCTGGAGGCAGGAGCATCTTGAGGTTGACTTTATCCCCGGCTATTTGACGAACAAAGTCGTAAGGCGGGAAAATAGTCGCCGTTACGGCGATATTTCCATTCGCGTTCCGCGCGATATCGCTTTTCTTCACGCAACTAGAAAAGCAAAGCAAAAAAGACGCTAAAAGCGTCGATATTTCAATTAAAATCAGATTTCGTTTCATATATTCTCCTCTTGATCAACCAATATTAGTCTTGTAGCCGCTTGTAGACGACGATTCCGTCTGGCGCGGGCTACACAACGCCTTTAATATACTCAAACGTTCCTCTAAAAAAACAAACAAGCATTGAGTTTTAGAGATTGTTCAAGAATTGATTTTTATTTTCAAAGATACAGGAGTAGTTAGCGGTAAGAAGAAGCCTTCGGAGCGTTTCGCCAGCAGCTTTGTATAATCAATGGCGTAAAAGGCGAAAAACGCGGCGACGCCGATACGTCCTAGCTTTTCAAGCAGACGCTGGGCTATTTCTATTTGCGAGCAAATAGGACAAGATTCTCCAATACACTCATGTTCAAGATGGGTGACTATGAAATTTTCCGCAAAGACGGCTGTCAGAGCTAAACAAGCCGTTAAAGCAATGTGCAGAAACCTCTTTTGCGGTAAATTAACCATGAAGCTATTATAGCATAGTCCAAAGTTTTGTTCAAGCAGACGGGGTTAGCGAACTTATCTGTCCCTGTCAGGCGAATTCTGTACATGGTAATATCGCCTATAGTATATGTACGCCGACCGACAATGGTTAAAGCGGCTGTTTGCGCTTGTTTTATGAAAGCAAGCGCCGTCGTTCCGCGCCGATGCTCGTGGTTTCACCGTGACCCGGATACACGGCGACCGCATCGTCCAACGTACAGAGTCGTTGAAGGCTTTCCCATAGCCGCGTTCTATCGCCGCCCGGAAGGTCGGCGCGTCCGAAAGAGCGTCTGAACAAGCAATCTCCTGTGAAAATGAGACGCGCGGCTTCGTCGTAAAACGCGACGGACCCGGGGCTGTGTCCGGGTAAATGCAGGACTCGCAAAGAGCCAATACGGTCGCCTTCATCGATAAATTGCGTGGGATCAGGCATGGGGCGCCAGAATTCGGCGATATAATCGGCGTTTCCCGCGGCTCGTACCCAGCATCGTCGGTGCGCCTCAAACGAGTCCGCGCCGAGATACGCCGCATCGTCTCGGTGAACGGCGATCTCAATCCCGACTTCTTGCTCGGTGTAATAAACGGCAAGTTCAGGCGTCGCGCCAACATGGTCGAAATGCCCATGCGTCAACAAAAACACGCGGGGATAGGCGTTCAACTCTTCCAACCGCTCTATGATGAGTTCTGCGTCAGAACCGGGGTCAATTACTGCGCAAGGCGTCCGACTCGTTCCTTTCTTCTGCGAGAAGACGCGCCCAAAAGCCGGATAAATCCAACAGTTGGCGCTTCTTACGGCGATTTTTTGCGGGATCTCCACGATTTACCGTTCCTTCTTTTCCGTTATAGCAATCGCAAGCTCCACTTCGGAGATACTTACGCTCAGTCTCGCGGCAATCAGATTGGGCGAGAAGCCAGCGCGGGATAGTTCCACCACTTGTTCGGGTAGAGTCTTCGGCGCGGACGGCGTGATTTCCGCATGGATAAGGGACGGTTTTTCGTCTGCTTTCGGTTTGTCCTCGATAACCGCCTTAGGATCGCCGACAAAGAGGCGTCTTTTACCCAGTTCCGCGTATGTTTGCACGTGGCTCTGCCGACGGGTCATCTCCTCGCCGTGGAGGATGATTCTTTTGTCAACGTCTTCCAGCAGGGTTTTGAGAGACTTAATACGGTCTTCAATGAGTATGGCGTCTCTATCCGTCGCCGCGTCAATCTCCGCAATGAGTTTGCCTACTTCTTCGCGGAACTCCGTCAAAATTCGGTCCTGTCCCGTCCGTTTCTCTAACCACGCCCGGCAAGATATAAAGAATAATAGGCATAAGCCCAGCGTTATAATGGAGATAATTGTACTTATAGCCATAGGTTACCCACTAATATCGACGTTCTTCCCAAGACTCGGGTCCCAGAGACGCCGCTCTTCTTCCCACGATTGCTTGTTCTTCTCTTGTTTGCCGTCTTGTTCCGAACCTGCTTGAGAGCGCGCGCCTCGGTCCTTCACTCCTTCCGCGCCGTCGCCGGCGTCTGGAGACTCGTTGACTGCTTGTATGTCGGCTTGAGTCTTCTCTTGTATATGGAGGCTCTGAAGAGTCTGCTGAATCGCCAAGCTCTCCCGTTGAGAAGCTTGAGTCTTGCCGACGTTGTCGAGCTGATTAAACATAACTTGCAAATCAAGCGGTTGAATCGCCATATTTTACCTCGTTTTTAAGAATAAATAATCAAGAATATCAGTGAGTCGTACGGATTACAAATCCTTCACTCAATTCGTGTATTGTTGCGCGCTTTATCCGTTATATCCTTCGGGACCCCGTGTAGCTTCTTCGGCGGGTCGCTCGTATTTCACAGCGCGGATGAGACCGTCCTCCAATACAAAAGTAACGGCTTTGTATTCACTGCGTATGTTTTCCACCACATCAAGTATCAAAATTTTCGTTCCTGGATAAATCACGTTGGCCGCGGAAATACGTCCGCGGGTTTTGAGGTTGTCTTGAGCCTGCTGGTGTTCGGCTATTTCCGCCGCTATTTGCTGTAAATCCCCATTTAGCCTATTTCTTTGATCCATAAGCTCGTTGAGCAAGAATTCTTTTTCCTCCGGTAGGGACTTCCGTTGAGCCTTGATATTGATGAGTCCCTGCATTTCCGCTGTCACCGTTTCGAGCTCTTTTTCCTTTGCCGTCTTTTCCGCGGAGAGTTTTTCGACGGCTTTCTTTATTTTGGGGTCGACGCCTGCTTCGCAGATGGTTTCCGTTCCGCCGCTAGAACTACCGATGACATGGGCGTTGATTTCCTCGGAAGCGCGCAATCGTCCGCCGACGATGCGAGCGCGTTTACCTTGACACACGATGCGCTTATAGGCGTCCACCTGGGAGTTGATGATACCGTCCGATACGATAACCATATTGTCCGCTTCAATGACGGCGTTTTCAATAAAGCGCGCCCATATCGACTTGCCAGCTTTCACGCTTCCTTTGGTTTTGCCGGTAATGCCTTGCCGCACAATGATGTCGCCTTCGGCTTCCAATTCAGCGCTCCCAACCGTACCATTCACCTCAATGTTGCCCGCAGCCTTCACCGAAAATCCGTCCTCCACATTGCCGGTAACCTCAACGGTACCCAAGAATATGATATTGCCGGTCTTGAGGTTCACGTTCCCTTGTACTACGAACACAGGTTCCACATTGATAAGACCGCTTACGATCATAACCTGCCCATTTATATCTGCAATGATGGTCATGCCGTCCTCGCCGACATGAACGTTTTTTCCCATGGGTAACGGAATGTCCACGCCGTCCTTCGCGGGCAGATACGTGCCTCTCACGGTTCTACCTTTGACGCCTTCTTGAGCAGGAATTTTTTTGGCTACCGGCTGATTCTGTACGACGTTTTGGATGATTTGCAGGTTCTTGAAGTCAATGGTCCCATCTCGGCTTTCGTGTAGATGCGCCTTGTTCTGATTCGTCTCAAATAGATATTCAATGTAAGCGTTTCTGCCGTTTACCTCCCTGGAGCCTTCCGCAACCAGCACCTGCGTTTTGTAGACGGGTCTATCTACGAAAGCATTGATAGCGTCGTTCTTGACGCCGACCACGACGCGATTATTTCGTAAGTGATTGATAATCACATCGGTTGTAAGGTCGCAACCGCCTGGTCCGGGCGGTTGCACGACGATGTACGCTCTCATATCAGAATCTGCTACTTCGAGTTTCAAGAAGCTGTCGTGAGAGTAATTGCGGTCAAAGGAGCCGACTGTCACGTATTTGCCCTCCGCCTCTTCGACTATCGTATGAACGAGATTCCTGTCAATGGTTTTTATATTCCGAACGGTTAAGCATTGCAACGCCATGTCTTCGGTAACTTTTTTCCCCGAACCGACCGGCGCGGTTACCTTGAGCATGGCGCCTTCAGGCGACAAAACAACAAACGCTTCGCCGTCCTTATCTATCGTGACGATACTACTGGACGTTTCTGTCTCGCTCGCGAGACTATATCCAGTTCTTGTCATCTGGTACGAATCCTTAACGTAAGCCCGTATCTTCCAGTCTTTTTTTCCACTTCCGAGTATGCCGCGGAAACCGCTCTCGACTATCTCGTATTCGATGTGTCTCACCGGCGTATCGAGCAGAACGCCGGCTTTCGCAAGCGCGGACTCAAGCGAATCGCCTTCCGTATCCACGGCGCGAATCTGCCTATCCAGCTCTAACTGTTCCTTCATAAGTTTCTGTAGCTTGACAAAATCTATCATCGCGTATATTCCTTTCTATTCATACAATCCCCCGCCGCGCATGGGTCAGTTTAGAGCGCAGATGAATGATGGCCTTTGTGTGTAACTGGGATACCCGCGACTCTGTAACGCCCAAAATACGACCTATCTCTTTAAGGGTGAGATCCTCATAATAATATAAAACGATTATCCGTTTTTCCTTTTCGGGTAACTCTTTGAGGGATTCATTAACGACCCGTTTTATTTCGGTTATTTCCATCATAACGTCCGGATTAAAGTTCATCGCCGCTTCGAGGCTTTCGCCAATGGATACCTTATCGTTTTCATCTCCCGAAAACCACACGTCGTTTAACGAGAGCATGGTCGTGCAGGAGATTTTCATTAGGTTTTTCCCATACTCCTCCTCGGTCATACCCAGACTGTCCGCGACCTCGCGGTCCGTGGCGATTCTGCCGAGTTGCGCTTCAATAGTTCCAATGGCGTTTTCTATTTCGCGGGCTTTCTGACGGACCGAGCGCGGCACCCAATCAATGGAGCGAAGCTCGTCGATGATAGCGCCCCGTATACGAAGAACCGCGTATGTCTTGAATTTGACGCCCTTATTCGGATCAAATTTATCAATGGCATCCAAAAGCCCGAACTGCCCAAAGCCTACAAGGTCGTCAAATTCAATGTTGTGCGGCATGACTATTGCAACCTTGCCGGCGACGTACTTTACCAAAGGCGCATACTGCGTGACAAGTCTCTCTCGAATCCCCCAGTCTTTTGTTTTCCGGTATTCACGCCACAGTTCGTTTTCTTCTTTTTGTTCCAGGGTCACCGTCATCCCCTTAATCCCTCTTTATCAGCGTCCGTATAGCGCCGACTAACTTCATAGGATCCGCTTTGCCGAACGCCTTATCGTTAACTGGTTGCTTCGGAGCGCGAGAGGCTTCAAATATATCCTCATACTCATTTAGCGCGAATGTATTGGACAAGGACGTTATGTCGCTATCCTTGGTATTATAGACTTCTTGTATTGGAGGAATCGGCGTTAATTCTTCGGTTTCAGGCGTTTTTTCTGGCGTCGCAGATTCGTCTTTAACAATATTCTCAACGTCTTCAGAGTGGTCATTCTCGGGTATCTGTATCTCATCATCTAAAGAGACGTCTACCATCGTCCCTTTTTGAAGGGAATCGTCGGTTTTCCTTGAAGGTTTACCAATAAGGAATTTGTCAGAAATGAAATAAATGGCTTCCGTTAAGCCGAAAAAACCAGCGGCAAAAAAGAAGGCGCGGAATAATATCCAGAAAAAATTCACGCCTCCAATGAGTCCAGTTAAAAACGACAATCCGAATGCCGCCCCCGCAGTAATGCCGCTTGTTCTTGTATGCATAATTATGCCCTGTTAAAAATTCGCTTCATCATCGCCGAGAATCCTCCACTCATGCGGCGAGGCTCCATCTTCTCCATGCGTTCGACGATATGCTGAACACAAGTCGCCGCTTTACTCCGCGGGTCAATGACCGTGAACGGTTCCTGGACGACAACCGCATGAGGAACGATAGGGTCGTCGTAGATGAAACCAAGGTACTCTATCTTGATATTCATAAACTGAGTCGCAATACCTGTTATACGCTCCGCGACATTCTTCGCTTCTTCGGCGTTCCGCGCGCGGTTCACCACCAACTTCAGATCCAGTTCCATATGCCCCATGAGTTCGGAGTGGATGATTTTCGTGAGCGCGTAAGCGTCTGTGAGCGCCGTAGGCTCAGGTGTGGTAACAATAATCGCATCGTCCGCGGCCGCGATGAAGTCGAGCACGTTTTTGGAAACGCCCGCACTCGTGTCCACGATGACGATATCCGCGTAAGAAAGGGTATTCAACTCTTGGATAAAATGCTTTCTTTCCTCATCGGTGAGGTCCGCGACTTTAGATATGCCGGACGCCCCGCCAACAATGGATATGCCATATTCAGATTCTACCAGAATCTCCTTCATGGTTTTTTCTCTTCGCATCACGTTTACAAGAGTGTGTTTCGGCGCCAAGTTAAGCATGATGTTTACATTGGCAAGTCCCAGGTCCGCGTCCATAACCACAACCTTCTTTCCCAGACGCGCATAGACTATCGCCATATTGATAGACACGTTGGTCTTGCCGACGCCGCCTTTCCCGCTCGCTACGGTGATGATGCGAAACTTATTCTTATCCCATGTTTTCTGCGGTTTCTCCTGGATTTCCCCTCTCTGCCGCATGATTTCCCGTAATTTTTCGGCCTGATCTTCCATAAAATCCTCTCGTTTTTGTAACTGTAAGGAGAAACAAGTTCGTCGTCAGAAAGTTTATTACTGACTTTCTAACAAAAAATCTGTTCCCTATTCCCTGTACCTTTAAAACTCATTTTCTCCACTGTACCTGTTCCGACTCATTGATAGGAAACAGTTTCTCAAACTTCGAGCGCTTTACGTGGAAACCTTCAAGGTTGATGAGGAAACGCACCACCGACGCTCTTTGAATATCGCCCGGTACTTTTTGCCCGTCCGTTATATAAGACACTAATTTCCCTTTTTCCGCAAGCGCGCTGATAACGTTGCCCATCCGAATGGTCTCGTCCAATTTCGTGATAATAACGGATTGGTAGTTGAACGGCTCGAACTGACGCAGAATCTCCTTGATGTCGCTACATTTCGTGGTGGCTGCAAGCGCCAGATGTACTTCCGCGGACGGCCCGCACGCATCCAAAAGCTGTTTCATTTCTCCCAATTCTATGGACTTGCGCGGACTCTTACCTATAGTATCGACCAAAATCATGTCCATATCGCTCGAATATTGGGCAATCGCCTGTTTCAAATCGTTATAATCCTCCACGTAGGAGACAGGTACCTGCATGATGTCGCCATAGACTTCCATCTGCGCCTTCGCCCCGATGCGGTAAGCGTCTATCGTTATCATACAAAACGAAATAGGCGACGCGTTTCCACTCCCAATCTTGAATATGGCGGCAAGTTTGGCGATGGTCGTAGTTTTACCTACGCCCGTCGGTCCCACCAGCACCATGATACGGGGACGCTTGTAGAATTTTTCCTCCTTGTAATAAAGGCGAATACTCTCCCCTATCCACTCAAGCGCCTTATCCTGAACCGCGTCGTAGTCGCTCAACCCTTCAAAGGAAATCTCTTTCTTGCACCGTTCAATGATGTTTTGGGTAAATGAAGACGAAAAATCGTTCAACTCCATCGCTTCTTGCAGACGGGCGAGAGAAGGATGCTCGTCTCGTTCCGCGGCCGCGCCGCCTTTGTCAAGCCTTTCCTTTATCAATTTGACGTCATCCGCCATGTCGGACATTGCCTTGAGCCACGTCGGGTTTTCTTTTTTACCGGCCGTTCCCATTTCAACGAGCTTCTTCCTTTCCGTCTCAAAATCCATGTTTTTTTTAGACTCAAGAGCTTGCGGAATACTTTGAGAAGAAACGCTCGGTGAAACTATCCGCACGTCCTTCGCGTAATTGTTCTGTGTGAAACCGGAAATCTCCACCCCGTCTTTGGCGAACAATCCCCAAAAACCTCCCATGCGTATACTTCTTTGATTGAGTATCGTCACTCTGTCTCCGTATTTCAAGCGGATTTTGTTCAGACATTCGGTATAGTTCGCGGCCTGCTCTATAAAATACTCCATCTTATTCTCCCAAATCAAATATTGGAAGTTGGAGAGTAGATTTTTGTTACAAATTACCGCTTGAAATCGTCAAGCAGAGTTTGCCGCCAATGAACCTACTCTCTACTCCTAATCTCTCCTAATCCAACTTAATCGCGCCCAGGGATTCAAGCGCAATGTCCGAAGCTATCTCCGGCACGGATAGTACCACTAGTTCAGACAAATCCCTTTCCGTTGACAATTTTACCAAATAGCGCGCCTCCTCGGAGCAGACGACGATTGGCGGCGAGTACCCTTGTTCTACAAGGGTCGAAGCCACCCGCAAGAGCGTCTTTATCCATGCGCGGTAAACAGACGGCTCCAACGCGGACAAAACCCCGGAATTGGTCTCCACTTTGCTGTCGATGATTTTCTGTTCAAGAGACGGGTCCAAGGTCAGTACGTGTAATACTCTGTTTTCATCCGCGTATTTGTGGCTGATTTGCCTCGACAACCTTTGCCGCGCCTTTTCGGTGAGGAAGCGCGCGTCATGGGTAAGGGGCGCGAAATCCGCCAAAGTCTCCAGAATAGACACCATATTGCGGATGGAAACCTGTTCTTTCAGTAGATTTTGTAAAACTTTCTGTATCTCTCCCAACGCAAGCCCTCTTTGTCCCATTGCCTCCTCGACAAGCGCGGGGTAATCCTTCTTGAGAGTCTCCATGATTGCCTGCGTCTCTTGTCTACCTAGTATCTCCGGCGCGTTGCGCTTGATGATTTCCGTGAGGTGCGTAGAGATGATGGTGGGCGGATCGACCACCGTATAGCCGAGCCTCTCCGCTTCGTCCCGCTTTTCATCGCTTATCCACACAGCAGGTAAGCCGAAAGCCGGATCCCGCGTCTTCTCGCCGTAAAGTTCTCCTCTTACATATCCTGAATTGATGCACAGGTAGTAGTTCATGCGGATTTTTCCGGTTCCCACATCAACGCCGCGTATTTTGAAACAGTACTCCGAAGGCTCCAGCATCATGCTGTCGATGATGCGGATTTTTGGAATCACTAAGCCCAGGTCTATCGCTGACTGACGGCGTACACCCTGCACCCTATCCAAAAGTTCCGCGCCCTTGTCTTTGTCGACAAGCGGAATCAGTCCATACCCTATCTCAAGAGAAAGCGCTTCAAGCGGTACGATGGGCGGCATTTCGCTAGCGTCGTCTTTGGGTTTCAGAGCGGCTTGAGCAGCGGACATCTCGGAAAACGTCTTTTTCCGCTGTTTCATGGTGATAGTATAGGCGTAAAATCCAAGAAATACGGACATCACGAACAGAACCGCATGTGGAAATCCAGGCAAAAAAGCCAGCCCTGCCAGCACAAAAGCGGAAATCCAGTAAATCCGCGCGTCCCGCGTGAACTGCGTCGATACTTCCACACCTAAATCACCCGGCGTCGCGGCCCGTGTTACCAAAATACCCATGGCTGTGGATACGAGAAGAGTCGGAAACTGGGAAAGCAAGCCGTCTCCTATGGAGAACCGTATGTAGTTGTTCACCGCGACGCCTATCGATTCTCTGTGCATCACCGTGCCGATGATGATACCGCCCAGCACGTTTAGCACAGTCATAAATATACCAAACTTAACGCTTCCTGAAACGAACTTGCTCGCGCCGTCCATAGAACCGTAGAAATCGGCCTCTTGTTGAACCTCGGTTTTGCGCCTGCGGGCTTCCTCTTCGGTTATCACGCCGGAACTATATTCCGAGTCAATCGCCATATACTTGTTCGGCATGGCGTCCAAGGTGAAACGAGCCGCGACCTCGGAGGTACGAGTCGCGCCCTTAGTGATGACAACGGCCTGCATCACAATCAGCGCGATAAATATAACCGCGCCGACCACAAGCCCATCGGATGCGTTGTCCGACCCAACAACAAAGGACGAGAACGCCCGTACCATGCGTCCGTCGAAGAGCGCTCCTTGAGTCAGAATCAGCCGCGTGGACGAAATGTTGATCACAAGCCCGAACACGGTCAGCACGAGCATCACCGTGGGAAATAGACTGAAATCAATGGCTTTCTGTGTGTAAAGCACGGTAAGTATAACCAAAATTGAGAATGTAAGATTCAACGCCATGAGCGCATCCAACAGCGGCGTCGGAAGCGGAACGATAAGCACGAAAAGCGCCCCGACCACACTTATCGCCATCGCTATATCCGAGGGTTTGCCCAAAGGCCCATTAAGAACCGCCTTGTTGTTTATTGCATAAGCCGCGTCTGCCATTGTTTATGGGCGTAGAGAGTGGGACGCGGTATAGAAACTTATCAAAAAACTTTCTAACAACGATCTCTACTCTCTATTCTCTACGCCTTATTCCTCCTTCTTTCCTCATTAATCGCCCATACCTTCCTGAGAATCAGTACCACCGCGTTCCAGTAGGCTTCAGGTACCTCGTCGCCGACTTCGGTTTCCATATAGAGGGCTCGAGCAAGGGGCTTGTTTTCCACAATCGGCACTCCATTGTCAAGGGCAATGCGGCGGATTTGGAACGCCATTTCATCCTCGCCTTTTGCGGTCACTATCGGTACCGCGCCCTCGCCCATGTGGTACTCCAAGGCGATCGCGAAGTGCGTAGGGTTCGTAATAACTACGTCCGCCTTCGCGGTGTTGATAGCCATGTTTTTAGTCAGAATCTGACGCATACGCCGACGAAGGCGCGTCCGTACCATTGGGTCCCCTTCTTCTCTTTTACGCTCTTCTTCCACTTCCTTGCGGGACATTTTTAAAGACTCTCGATACTGCCATCGCTGAAACATATAGTCCGGTATGGCAAGCGCGCCCATCAGTAGAGCCGCGATGATAAGCATCCGCGCCGCAAGCGTGGAAATAACGCTTATCCCCTGCCACAGACTCGCGGTCTGCAAATTCGTCAACACCGACCATTTCGAGCGTATCAACAAATAAGCGGTCAAGCCTATAGTCAACATTTTAACGATAGATTTGAAAAAATTAAAGAGACCTTCCGTTGAAAGAAGCGTTTTCTGAAAATATTTTCCAAAACGCGGGACGATTTTCGAAAAATTCGGCGCGAGCGGCTTAGTCGTGAAGAGAAATCCCACCTGTACCATATTTGAAAATATCGCCGCCGCCATTGCGGTTACTACGATGGGTAAGCATAGTTTCAGAAAATAACTCAAACATACGCCCGCAATGGAGCGGTCTTTGACAGGGTCCATATACGCCACGCGGGAAATGAAGAATTTCACCAATTCCGTGCAGGTCCGCAATAGATATGGAGCTAAAAAAAGCAGAAGAAGCGATGGAAGAAGTAGAACCATCGCGCCTATGAACTCTTGACTCTTGGCGACTCGTCCTTCTTCTTCCCGCGCCTTGCGAATCTTATACTCAGACGGCTCCTCGGTACGCCCTTCGTCCTCGGCCGCAAACCATTGCAAGTCCATTCTTATCGGCGATTGAGGAACATAACAGAAAAGTCCGTCAGAAGACTTCCTCGTCATGTCCTCCATTCCCTTTGGCCGAGAATATAGATATATAAGACGCCCGCAATGGCGTGGTTTTAAGCCATTCAATTATCGCGCTTCCTCTATTATACTAGCAAGTTTACACGATAATCGTATTTTTTACAATACGGTTTTTTCAATAATGCAGAGTAAAACGGTTGATTTGAACTTTTGCGCGAGAATCCGGTGAAAAGTTTAAAAAACAGAACGGTCACTTTCCCTCGGACAATACAACAGCGAGCAGTTCCGCTAGTTTCTTGGCTTCTTCTAGCGAGAGTGTAACGCCCTTTCCCATCTTTTCATGATACGGATCCCAATCGCGAATGTCAAATTTGGGGGCGCGGTTGTTCCACGATACCAAATTGACTTCTTTTTTCCATCCGCTTTTTTCTTCGGAAAGCGCTCCGTAACTCTTCACTATATCAAACGCTATATCTGACATTGTTTCTCCTTGTTTATGAATTATAATCCGCGAACCGCGCATTGTTATGGCAAGCCGACGAACGACGGGGGATTCACGAGCGGGTCCGGGGCGTCTTTCCCAACGCCGAGATACGCGCTTGTGATTCTTTCAACGTTGCTGACTTTGGGAAAATAACGAACGGCCGTCCGTCTTATAAGGGAAATCCCATCCTTCTTTATTCGTCGTCATCCTCGTCGTCGGATTCGTCATCGACAATATCGTCCATTTCAAGCGGAAAGTCGTCGTCATCCTCGTCGTCGTAGGCTAAATCTAGAAGTCCTTCCGGCTCCACGACCTGCTCAAGCCGTCTTCTTTCGAGAATCTCTTCCATTTCCGCGTCCAGGTCCTGATTCTCTTGTCCGAAAAGCTTCACGTCTCGGTAGCGTTTCATGCCCGTGCCTGCCGGAATCGGATGCCCTATGATGATGTTTTCTTTTAAGCCGCGCAAGGCGTCTGTGGAGCCAGCAATGGCCGCGTTGGTAAGAACACGAGTAGTTTCCTGGAAGCTCGCGGCCGAAAGAAACGAGTCGATGTTAAGGCTGGCGCGGGTGATGCCTTGGAATACAGGTCGCGCGACAGCCGGCTGCCCCCCCTCGCTGATGACGCGGTTGTTCTCTTCATGGAATTTGTACTTATCGACAAGCTGCCCGTAGATGAATCGCGTATCCCCGACCTCATAGATGGAGACCTTACGCATCATCTGGCGGATAATGACGCCAATATGTTTATCGTTAATAGTAACGCCCTGTAACCGGTAAACCTGCTGAATTTCGTCCATCAAATAGCGGTGTAGGTAACTTTCGCCCATAATGTACAGAACTTCGTGAGGATCCGCGGAACCGACGCAAAGCGGTTCGCCCGCCTCGACCGTGTCTCCGTCCCGCACAAGCAACCGCTTGATAACCGGAATGAGGTGTTTATATTCCTTACCAAAATCATCTTCAATGTGAATCATACGCTTCCCTTTGACGGTGCCTTTGAAACGCACGGTACCGGACACTTGGGCAAGCACGGAAGGGCTTTTTGGCTTACGCGCCTCAAAAAGTTCGCTCACGCGGGGTAGGCCGCTTGTGATGTCGCTTGCTTTTGCCGATTCTTTTAAGGTTTTGGCGATGGTGCGTCCGGCTTCGATACGATCGCCTTCATCCACGTTGATAATAGCGCCGCCAGGCAAGAAGTAGGATATCTCTTCGCCTTCCGCGTCCGTTATGACGATACGGGGCTGTTTGTTTTCCAATTGCAAGTCTGTGACGCGCTTTTCGGAGTTGCCGTTCTCGTCAAATTCTATCTTCATGGTCGTACCGTCTATGATGTCTTCATATCGTACAACGCCGGATTTTTCGGCGATAATCGGGTCCGAGAACGGGTCAAAAACGGCGATAGGTTTCTCCGGCGGAACGACGTCGCCCTTTTTGACGCCGACGTCCGATCCGTTGCGTATTTCGAGCCTCTGCTCTTGTCCAATCAGGTAAAGAGTTTCCCCGATTCTCAGCGCGTAGGCGTTTTCGGACGCGGAAATATCCCTTTCACCCCGCCGAATCACCGGAACCCCGCGATAGACCCGCTGATTATCCAGAACGAGAATCTCGTCGCCTTTCTCCAGTTTAAACTCGCCCATAACTCTGTTGACAATAGCTTGCCCCTTACGGGTGAAAAGCCAATGCCCGTCTTTAATCTCCACATGATTACCGGAAACGTCCTTGATATAGACCGGGTACTTGAGATAGACGCGGTTGTCTTCACCCTTTGTTGACGCCGCGCCGCCGATATGGAATGTCCGCATCGTGAGCTGGGTGCCGGGTTGGCCGATAGACTGAGCCGCTATGGTGCCGACCGCCTCGCCGATGTTCACATGACGGTTCGTGGCGAGGTTTCTACCGTAACATTTTTGACAAACCCCATGGCGGGCTTCGCACGTTAAAACCGTCCTGATGGACACCATTTCCACGCCGGCTTCGTCAATCTTCTTCGTGAGTTCCTCGGTGATTTCCTCGTTTATGTCAACAATAACTTCACCTGTAATCGGATGTTTGACTCGCTCCGATGTGTAGCGCCCCACGATGCGGTCGTGCAAAGACTCGACGATTTCCTCGCCGTCCTTGATTGCCGCGTAGGCGATGCCGTTGATGGTGCCGCAGTCTTCCTCGTTCACCACCACGTCTTGCGCGATGTCAACTAGACGGCGGGTCAGGTACCCGGCTTCGGAGGTTTTCAAAGCCGTATCGGTCAAGCCTTTGCGCGCGCCGTTTGTGGAGATGAAGAACTCGATAACCGACAGCCCTTCTTTGAAGTTGGCGCGCACGGGCAATTCAATGATTTCTTGATTCGGCTTGGACAAAAGCCCACGCATACCGGCGAGCTGGCGTATTTGCGTCTTACTACCGCGCGCGCCGGAGTTCGCCATCATGTGAATCGAGTTGAAACCGTTCTTGTCAGCCTCTAGAGTCTTCATCACAATGGCCGTTAAGTCTTCGTTACACTTGTTCCAGACGTCAATCACGCGGTCGTAACGTTCCTGACCGGTGATAACGCCTTGTTCATACTGTTTTTGTATGGCTTCAACTTCCATGTTCGCCTTGTCAAGCATATCGGACTTTTCATTAGGTACGACTATGTCGTCAATACCTATGGTAGCGCCGAAAAGCGTGGCGTATTTGTAACCCGTAGCTTTGATTGCGTCAACCATAAGTACGGTTGTCCACGAGCCTTTGGTCTCGAAGATTTTTTCAATCAAAGCGCGAAGCTCTTTGTCCTTCAGCTCATAGTTGATGAAGGGAATCTCCTCCGGCATTTCCTCGTTGAACGCGAGCCGTCCGGCGGTCGTCTCGATGTAATCACGTTCAGAAACCGCCTCGCCTTTCTTGTTCACCGCCTCTTTCCCGGACCCTTCCCAGACCGGAAATTTGGTAGGATGGGTGAAAATTAGAGCCTCCCAATCAAGCGCTTTAGCGTCGATAGCCATAAGGACTTCCTCGCAACTGGAATAATAGCGCCCCTGCCCCTTCGCCTGTTTCGTCCTGTCCTCGTATTTAGGCTTGGGACGGGTGAGGAAGTTACATCCTAAAACCATATCCTGTGAAGGGTAAACGATGGTCTTGCCGTTTGCCGGGTCGAGCAGGTTGCGGACCGACAGCATCAGAGTCCAACATTCCATTTGCGCGGCTTGGGTGAGCGGCACATGGATAGCCATCTGGTCCCCGTCAAAGTCCGCGTTGAAGGCGTGGCACACAAGCGGGTTCAGACGGATAGCCTTGCCTTCCACAAGCACCGGCTCAAACGCCTGAATGCCAAGCCTGTGCAGGGTCGGAGCGCGGTTCAGGAGAACTGGATGCTCCCTCACTACATCGTCTAAAACCGCGAAAATTTCAGGAGTTTCCTGTTCCACGAGCAATTTCGCCTTCTTTATGTTCTGGACAACGCCTTTGTTGACAAGGCGTTTCATTATGAAAGGCTTGAAAAGTTCCATAGCCATCTTGACTGGGAGTCCGCACTGCCACATTTTCAGGTCGGGGCCAACCGTGATGACCGAGCGTCCAGAATAGTCGACGCGCTTACCGAGCAAGTTCTGACGGAAACGCCCCTGTTTGCCCTTGAGCATATCGGAAATTGACTTGAGGGGTCGGTTACTTGCGCCTTTTACCACGCGTTTTTTCTTTGAATTATCAAAGAGCGCGTCAACGGCCTCCTGCAACATCCGTTTCTCGTTGCGGATGATGATTTCCGGCGCGCTCATGGACTGGAGTCTGCGGAGTCGATTGTTACGGTTGATGACGCGCCGATAGAGGTCGTTTAGGTCGCTGGTGGCGAACCTGCCGCCCTCGAGTTGTACCATAGGACGGAGTTCCGGCGGTATCACAGGAATAACGTCCAGAATCATCCATTCAGGCTTGTTATTAGACGCGCGGAAATTTTCCACAATCTCGATACGTTTTAGCAGGCGTTTATCGGATTTTATGCCTTTCTCTATCATTTTTTTACGGAGTTCCGCGGCCATCGCGTTAATGTCCAGATTTTCGAGTAAGGTTCTGACGGCGTCCGCGCCCATACCGGCGGTAAAACCGCCGCTGTAACGCTCTTGCGCCTCCGCATGTTCTTCCTCAGAGAGAACCTGCATTTTTTTAAGCTCAGTATCCCCTGGTTCAGTCACCACGTATTTCTCGTAGTAAAGCACGGACCGGAGGTTAGACATTGTCATGTCGAGGAGGAGTCCCATTCTACTCGGCACGGACCTATAATACCATATATGCGAAACAGGCGCGGCAAGCTCGATATGCCCCATACGCTCGCGCCTCACCTTGAAATGGGTTACTTCCACGCCGCAACGGTCGCAAATCACGCCCTTATAGCGGATGGACTTGAACTTCCCACAATAACACTCCCACTCCTTCGTGGTACCAAAGATTCGTTCACAGAATAGTCCGTCTTTTTCCGGACGCAGAGTCCGGTAGTTAATAGTTTCAGGTTTCTTCACTTCCCCGTAAGACCACGCCCGAATCTTTTCAGGCGAAGCCAACCGTATTTGTATCGAATTGAAGTCTTGTATATCTCTCATTTTTTCTCCTCGTTGTTCGCTTTATAACGATGAACCGCTTGTTTTGAGTAGTCTCTTGGGGGGTTGGGAGTTGGGAATAGTAAAGTAGTTTCTTTAGGAAGCAAAGCTTGTTTCTTCTAAACGATATTTAATGACAACGCTTCCCATCCCTAACTCTCAACCTTCTAAAGATTAAAAATTGCTTCCCATTTTTTCAATCATCTCCTCGTCGCGTTCTGTGAGGGCGATTTGTTTGTCATGGTCGTCGAATATAGTCAAGTCCATGGCAAGCCCGCGAAGCTCCTGCACCAGCACATTGAATGATTCCGGGACGCCCGCGGTCGTTGACGGCTCGCCTTTTACAATCGCCTCGTAAACCTTGGAGCGCCCGGTCATGTCGTCCGACTTGATAGTGAGCAGTTCCTGCAATGTATTTGCCGCGCCGTAAGCTTCGAGAGCCCACACTTCCATCTCGCCAAGCCTCTGCCCTCCGAATTGCGCCTTTCCGCCCAGCGGCTGTTGGGTCACCAGAGAGTAAGGACCGGTGGAGCGAGCGTGCATCTTATCGTCCACGAGGTGGTGCAATTTCAAAAAGTAGATGACCCCGCAGAAAATCGGATTAACAAAATACTCGCCGGTGCGCCCGTCGCGTAGGTAGGTCTTGGTACGGAGACGCTCGTCCGCGTTGCATATACCCGCTTCTTTCAATTTCTCGGCTATCTGATCGGCTGTGGGGGACTGGAATACCGGCGCGGCGTACCATTCGTTCAGTTTGACGCCCGCCCATCCCAGCTCCGTCTCCAAAAGCTGACCAATGTTCATGCGGGAGGGAACGCCGAGCGGCGTAAGACACAGGTCCAGCGGTGTGCCGTCTTCCATATAGGGCATATCTTCTTCCGGCAGAACGCGGGCGACCACGCCCTTGTTGCCGTGCCGCCCCGCCATCTTATCGCCTTCGCGGAGCTTGCGTTTCGTGGCAATCAACACCTTGACGATTTTATTGACGCCCGGATTTAGGTCGTCGCCGTTAGCTCTGCTCAACCGCTGAATGTCAATCACTGTACCGTCGATACCATGAGGCACGCGCAAGGATGAGTCTCGCACATCCTTTGCTTTCTCGCCGAAAATGGAATTCAACAGTTTGAATTCCGGCGTAGTTTCGGTTTCGCTCTTGGGCGTAACTTTGCCAACCAGAATATCGCCGGCCCTCACTTTCGCGCCCACGATGATGACGCCTTCGGCGTCAAGGCTGTCAAGGCTTTTTTCGCTCATGTTTGGTATATCGCGGGTGATTCTTTCGGAACCGAGTTTCGTCTCGCGCACCTCTATCGCAAATTCCTTTATATGCACGGACGTGAACATATCTTCTTTCACAACTCTCTGTGAAATGAGGATGGAGTCTTCGTAATTGTACCCGTTCCAGGGCATAAAACCCACAAGCAAGTTACGCCCCAGGGCAAGCTCTCCGTTCTGGGTTGCAGGACCGTCCGCAATCACCTGACCGGCGCTCACGCGAGCGCCCAGTTTTACAATGGGACGATGGTTGTAGCACGTGTCCTGGTTGGTCCGTTGGTATTTCAGCAATTTGTAGACGTCAAACCCGCGCTCGTCTGTTTCAGGCGCTTTAGTTTGCCGGTCGTCCGGCTGGACGACGATTTGTCCGCACGTTACATGAGTGACCACGCCGCTCCTCCGCGCCTTGATAAGCACGCCAGAGTCGTAGGCGCATTTGCCTTCCATACCGGTACCCACGCGAGGCGCTTCTGGAAACACAAGCGGCACGGCCTGTCTCTGCATATTAGAACCCATGAGCGCGCGGTTAGCGTCGTCATGTTCCAAAAACGGGATGAGGGACGTGGATACCGAAATGATTTGCCGTGGAGAAACGTCCATGTATTCAATTTCATTAGGACTTTTGCTCGTGTAATCGCCTTTAGATCTGCACGAAACTTGATGGTCCGCGAAAGAGCCGTCTAGATTGAGCTTCGCCGAAGCCTGCGCGATGAAATAGCGGTCTTCCTCCATTGCGGAAAGATAGTCGATATCCTTGGTGGCGACGCCGCCCGCCACTCTGCGGTAGGGCGATTCCAAAAAACCATAGTCATTGACGCGGGTATAGTTCGCCAAAGACACAATTAGCCCGATGTTCGGTCCTTCGGGAGTCTCAATCGGACACATTCTGCCGTAATGCGTGTAATGCACGTCCCGCACATCAAAGCCGGCGCGGTCGCGGCTCAAGCCGCCCGGGCCAAGCGCGTTCAATCTGCGTTTGTGGGTAAGTTCCGCGAGCGGGTTCACCTGATCCATGAATTGCGACAATTGACTGGAACCGAAAAATTCCTTAATTGCCGCGACAATCGGCTTGATGGAGATGAGGTCTTGCGGCTTGATAGTTTCTATTTCTTTAAGATTCATGCGCTCTTTGGCTATTCTCTCCACACGCGTAAAGGCGGTCTTCATTTCTACGGTTATAAGTTCGCCCACGGAGCGCACGCGCCGATTGCCCATATGGTCGATGTCGTCTGTGTTTTCCTCGCCAATGTAGACATTGATGAGGAACTTCATCGTAGCGATGATATCCTCGATGGTCAACGTGAAGGTATCCATCGGCGTTTCGAGGTTAAATTTCTTGTTAAGTTTGTAGCGTCCTACCTTGCCGAGGTCGTAGCGTCGCACTGTGAAAAAGATAGTCATGAGATCTTTTTCCGCGGCTTCCACAGTGATTGAGTCGCCGGGCATCAGTACACTGTAAACCGCGCTGATAGCCGTTTCCTTTGTCGGTTCGTCTTTTGTCGGGTCGTCTTCTGGATGTTTGATTTCCTCCCTCTCAAAACAGTTCAGAATCATGGGAGAATTGAGGGATCCCTTCGCTTCAAAATCTATTACTTCCACCGTTTGAATATTGTACGCCAAAAGCTTGTCTACATCGTGGGGATGCATCTTTTCACCGGCCTTGTAGAGCTTTCTTCTGCCGTCGACCGCGGTTTCGTCGTCTTCGTCCGCGCTAACCCAGACAGGCGCGGCAAGCGACTTACCAGAGATTCCCACTCTGGTTTCCTCGTCGTCCTTTATTTCAAAGGCCGCGGTCTTATAGAAACTCTTGATAATCTCTTCGCGAGAATCGTAGCCCAGAGCGCGAAGGAATATGGTCCCGAGTATACGTTTCTTGCGGTCTATTTTGGCGTAAATCATCTCCTTCTTCTGGTCAACTTCGAATTCGAGCCACGAACCGCGATAGGGTATGATACGCGAGGAGAACACGCCTTTTTCGTGATTGAAGATGACGCCGGGCGAGCGGTGGATTTGACTCACAACGACGCGTTCCGCGCCGTTGATGATAAAAGTTCCCTGCTCCGTCATAATGGGAATATCGCCCATATAGATGTCTTTTTGTCGGATTTCACCTGTCTGCTGAAAGATGAGGTTTATGCGCGCCTTGAGAGGAATGGCGTAAGTGAGTCCCTTTTGGCGACATTCCTGCTCGTTAAATTTGACTCCTTCTTCGTCAAGACCGTAGTATTCATACTCAAGAACCGTCTCTTCGTTCTGACTCACAATGGGAAAGATTGCGCGGAAGGCTTCTTCAAGCCCCTGATTCTCTAGTTTTTCGCCTCGTTTCAGCCGTTCCCTTTGCAGGAATCGTTCATAGGAACAAAGCTGAATGTCAATCAAGTCCGGCATCTCCATCACGTCTTTCGGGTCAATTCCATTTTGAATATCTTTTCCAATAAGAACTCTTTCTCTATCTCTTCTATCCACGGTCCCTCCCTACTTTGTAATTTTTAAAAGAAAGTATCGGGGTTTTAGAGAATTAGGAGTATGTTCTTGTTACGAATAGTTTTGAGAAACAAGCTCTATTACTAACACAACCCACTCCCTAAAACCCCAACTTCCAACTACTGAATTTCTACCGTTCCACCGGCTTCAGTAACAGATTTCTTGATTTTTTCGGCGTCTTCTTTAGATATGCCTTCCTTAAGCGGTTTCGGCACGCCTTCCACCAAGTCTTTGGCTTCCTTCAGCCCCAAACCTGTAACGGAACGGACTTCCTTGATGACGGCTATCTTCTTGTCCGTCTCAAACGCCTTGAGAATGACGTTGAATTCCGTCTGTTCCTCAACAGGCTCCGCGGCCGCCGCGGGACCTGCCGCCACCGCTACCGACGCCGGGGCCGCCGCGGAAACGCCGAACTTCTCCTCCATTTTCTTAACCAATTCCGAAACCTCTAGAACGGTCATGGAAGAAATCGTTTCCAAAATTTCGTCAATACTAACTGCCATTATCTTCTCCTTAAAAATAAAATTTTCCCCATACGGGGGCTTTCCCCTTGACAGAGGACAGTTACGTGAAGCCTGACAAGGGATTGTTGGGAGTAGGAAATAGATTTTTGTTACTGAACACAGTAACCTACTCCTATTCCCTATTTTTCAACCGATAGCTTTTTTATCCGCTACCGCTTTGACCGTGCGGACAAGACGAGCGTTGACGTCGTTCAACGCGCCTGCAAGGTTACGGACGGATCCGTTCATACAGGACATAAGCATAGAAACAAGCTGTAATTTGCCGGGGAGTTTAGAAAACGCCTCGACTTGTTCGCTCGTATAAATCGCGTTGCCGACCAAGCCGCCTTTTATCTTGAGACGGGGCGTTGACTTCGTGAAGTCAAACAACGTCTTTGCCACCTCGTTTGAATCCCGCGTCGCGATAGTCACAGCCGTGGGCCCTAGCAAGTAAGCCGACACGTCCGGAGCGGAAAGCCGCTCAAAAGCGATACGAGCGAAGTTGTTCTTCACAACCTTGAACACCGCGTTCTTTGTCTGCAACTGCCGCCGCAAATTCGTGATTTGATCCACCGTCAGCCCGCGGTAATCGGCAAAGATGAAATCCTGCGCGGACTCAAACGTCGTCTTTAACTCGTTTATCGCCTTAACCTTGTATTCCTGCTCTTTTTTCGCTAAAATTGCCATTGTTTCTCCTCTATATAAGAAAGGGAGGGAGCGAGGAACAAGTTTTTCATTAGCAACACTTTGCAACAAAAGTCCTCTCCAACTCCCGTCTCTCTATTCGTCTTTTACCGCGACCCAGACGCCAGGACCCATGGTGGACGCCACCGAAACGCTGACGACGAAGTCGCCCTTTGCGTCGGACGGTTTCTTGCGTTTGACCTCAGCGACAACGGTTCTTGCGTTTTCCACGAGTTTCGTGTTGTCCATGGACAGCTTACCAATCGCTAGATGTACCACGCCGGTTCTATCGGCGCGGAATTCCGTGCGCCCCTTGCGGAGTTCGGACAACGCTCCCTTGAGGTCAAAGGTGACGGTGCCGGTTTTCGGGTTAGGCATAAGCCCGCGACGGCCCAGCACCATGCCGAGTTTGCCCACATCTTTCATCATATCCGGCGTGGCGACCGCCACGTCGAAGTCAAGCCATCCGTCTTTTACCTTGGCGATGAGGTCGTCCGAACCGATAAAAGCCGCGCCCGCATCCTTTGCTTCGGCTTCCCTTTCCGGCTTGCAGAATACCAGAACGCGCTTTTCAGCCTTGAACTGGTTGGGCAGAACCACCGTATCGCGTACAGACTGACTCTTTTTCAGGTTCAACTTGATAGAAATGTCGATGGTTTCATCGAATTTCGCGTAAGCTAAAGATTTTACCAAGTCAAAGGCGGGTTGAAGGTCGAATGTCGCCGCGTTGTCATATCTTTTGACAGCCTCGCGGTACTTCTTGCCGTGCTTCATTTTTCCACCTCCACACCCATTGAACGAGCTGTACCGGCGACGATTTTCATCGCCGCATCGATATCGTTCGCCGTCATATCCGGAAACTTCAGTTTGGCGATCTCCTCAAGCTTTGCCCTAGAAAGACTGCCCACCTTGACCTTGTGTGATTCCTTGGACCCCTGTTCGATACCCACCGCCTTCTTGATTAAGACGGACGCGGGCGGCGTTTTCAGAATGAAGGTGAACGACTTATCCGCGTAGACGGTAATAACCGCGGGGATAACCAGCCCAGGCTCCATCGTCTTTGTTCTGTCGTTGAACTGCTGGACAAACTGTAAGGCGCTCACTCCGTGAGGACCAAGCGCCGGACCGACCGGCGGCGCAGGCGTCGCCTTACCCGCCGGACATTGTAATTTGATTTGCGCAACGACTTTCTTCTTTGCCATGTTTTCTCCTTTGTAGTGACGCCTGGCGGTTCGCTTTTTCAGTTTGCCGTCCAGACAGCGAAGTTTGTTAAACTTCTCCTACAGTTCTATTTTGGCAGCGGAGATAGGGAAAGGTTCGTTGTTATTGAACGTTGCTTGAAATCAACAAACTTCGTCTACTAACAAACCTACTCCAACCCCGCTATACCTTTTCCACTTGCGAAAAATCCACTTCGACGGGCGCGTTTCTACCGAAAATGCCGACCATAACTTTGAGCTTGTTCTTTTCCGGACTGACCTCGTCAATGACGCCGGTGAAAGACTCGAATGGACCGCCGACAATTTTGACTTGTTCGCCTTGCTTGAAGGACAGTGAGAGGCGCGACGGTTTTTCACCTTTGATTTCGCCTGTTTTTTGAAGGATTGCCCGCGCCTCGTCGCCGGACAATGGCTGAGGTTTCTTGTCTGGAGCGGTTCCCACGAAGGCGGTCACGCCGGTTATCTGTCTGATTTTCGAGCAAGACGCTTTCCACCCCTCGTCAGGAAGGTCCATTTCAACGAGAATATAACCGGGCAAAAACTTTCGCGTTTGGGCGTGTTTTTTCCCATCTTTTATCTCCACGATAGACTCATTCGGCGCCTTGACGTCTTTCACAATATTTGGGTCAAGTTCACCCCTGGAAAGCATAATATGAATGGTCTTTTCTATCTTATTCTCAAAACCTGAGTAAACATGAAGAACATACCAGCCTGTAGCCATATCTTTCCTATTAAAAAACGGAGCGTTTACCGCAACCGCCATCGCGTCCCGACGAAACGGAATTCTCGGAACGACCAAAATCAGAAAATCGCCTGCACACCGAGGAGGAGCAGAATATCAATGAGCCCCAGCACCGCGGCTATAACAACAGTAGAAACTATAACAACCTTTACGGAACTTATGGCGTCCTCGCGACTGGGCCACACAACTTTCTTAAGTTCAGCGTAAGACTCTTTCGCAAACGAGACGATTTTATTTTCTTTCTTCTTCTTTACGGTATCCATAATTATCCTTTAATTTATAAAAAAATAGTAAATAATATCTTAGTTTGAGAGTTTAACGATAGCCTTCCAAACAACGATTATTCACTATATCACTGCAAAACACAGGCCAGGTAGGACTCGAACCCACAACATTCGGTTTTGGAGACCGACGCTCTACCAATAGAGCTACTGGCCTAAACGACTTACTCTAACAAAGGCGCGAAATTTTCGGCAAAGCGCAACTGCATATTACCGAAAACCCTCTCACTTGATTTTTGTTTCTTTATGGATGGTATGTTTGCGGTCAAACGGACAGTACTTCTTAAATTCAAACTTTTCCTGATTATTTCTACGATTCTTCTTCGTGGTATAATTCTTCCGTTTACATTCCGTACACTGAAGCGCGATAAGTTCCACTGCCTTCTTCTTCGCCGTCTTCTTCGTTGCCATTCTTTACCTCCTGGGCAAGCCCTCGAACGGAATCGAACCGTTGACCTTATCCTTACCATGGATATGCTCTGCCGACTGAGCTACAAGGGCAAGTGAAATTATATTTTACAACAAAAAAATAAATTTGTCAAGAGACTTGCCATAAAATTTACGGACTTTTTGAAAATTTAGAACGGCTTGACTTTCTTCCTATTATATATACTATAAAAGCTATGGTAAAGACAACGGCGTGTTGCAAGCTTAATCTGCACCTCCGCGTGAAGGATGAAAGACCAGACGGTTTTCACGACATAGAGAGCGTGTTTCTCCCGCTTGACTTTGGAGACGAGCTGACCTTCGAGCTTAACGGCAAGGACGTCAATGTAACGGTTGACTGGAATGATTCTCACGTGCCGATTCCGCTAGCGGAAAATCTGGTTTTCAGAGCTGCGGAGCTTTTTCGCGAGCGGACAGGCTGGAGTGGAGGCGTCCACATCTTCGTAGAGAAACGGATTCCACCGGGCGCGGGGCTGGGCGGCGGCTCTTCGGATGCGGCGGCCGTTCTGCGGACGCTGAACTTGATGACTCATGCGGGATTATCGTTGACGACGCTGACTGACCTTGCCGCCGAGTTGGGGAGCGACGTACCTTTTTTCCTGTACGAGACGCCTGCGTTTATTACGGGAAGAGGCGAACGGGTCAGTCCAGTCCGCCTCTCACAGGAACTCTTCGCGTCCGTCGTCTACCCGGGCTTTGAGAGCGGGACCAGAGAAGCGTTCCGCCGTCTTGACGCGAGAAGGAAAATTGCGAGAAACAAAGGACGGACCGCGCCTAATAGAAAGAAGGAAGTTATCGCAATGTTTGAAAAACCGCTTTCGGAGTGGCGATTCTTCAACGATTTCTTGCCTGTTCTGTTGGAGGGGGAGCGCTCAAGTATGTATCAAGCGATGCTGGCGGTTTTGGAAGCCGCTGACTTTCACGGGGTGTCCGGGTCCGGATCGTGCTGTTTCGGGATATGGGAAAGACGATCGAACATGGAAAATTTCGCGGAACAGGAGAGTGTAAAAAAAACGCTCAAGAATCTAGAAAAAAACGCAAAAATTGTCAACACACGTATTTTATCTCTTGCAATTAAAAAATAGTTATGCTATACTAAAAAAAATTTTAGTGTAGAGGAGAACGTCATGAAAACGACAGATATAAGAATCCGCAAAATAGCGGGTGAGGGAAAACTCAAAGCCTATGTTACCGTTACGTTTGATGATTGTTTTGTGGTTCACAACGTAAAAATTATCGAAGGTAAAAGCGGCGCATTCGTTGCTATGCCCAGCAGGAAAACCAGTTCAGGGGAATATAAGGATGTAGCGCATCCCATAAATCCTGAATTCCGCGCTGAGTTGCAAAAGGAGATATTGGACAAATATGACTCCGGCGATGTAGAGGACGCCTCTGTTGAAATTTAATATAAATATATATAGGTATGCAGGAATTTTTCTGCATACCGACTATAATGGGACGTAGGCAAGTGGTAAGCCACCGGGTTTTGGCTCCGGCATGCATAGGTTCAAATCCTGTCGTCCCAGTAGTAACAAAAAGTTAGAAAGAGGCTATAGCGAGTGAAGTATAAAAGTTTAATAAGGATATTTATTTCCCATCTATAAACCTCTCTTTATAATATAGAAACTAGGAGTTTTTATGGCAAGTGTTGTATTAACGGCGAATAAACGGACGGGCAATGGGTCGGCCGACGCGCGGCGGATTAGAAGAGCGGGGCGTATTCCCGCGGTCATCTATGGACGGACCGGTCAAGCGTTATCCATAGACGTTGACGCGCAACAGTTTTCCGCCGGAGCAAAGAATATCTCCGCGACTTCCATTGTTCAGGTGGAAGTTGACGGCAAATCGTATGACGCTTTTGTGAAAAATACCCAGCGTACCATCACGGATGGGCGCATTCTGCATGTGGACTTTTACGAAGTGGAAAAAGGCGTTTCGTTGAGGGCCAAGGTGCATATTCACGTCTACGGCAACCCGGTTGGGGTACGAGAAGGCGGCATTCTGGAATTACCCCTCCATGAAATTGAAGTCGAATGTTTACCCAAGGATCTGCCAGAGCGCGTCACGGTTGACATTTCCGATTTGCGGGTCAATCAATCCATACATATCCGGGACGTCCCCATGGGGGATAACGTGCGGCTCGTGTCTTCGGACGACCAAGTCGTGGCCTTGGTGAAATTCGCCAAGGAAGGAGCCTCTTCGAGAGCGGCTGATGAAACGTCCGCAACGGAAGCCGCAAGCGCTGAAACATCTGACAAAAAATAACTTGCGCCTGTATCAGGTTTCTTAGTCTGTCGACGGTCTTCTCAAAACGTTCCTAAAAATGCGGCGGTTATTATATTATTGAAGATTCCGCCTTGAAATCCTGGCGTATGCTGGGGGGGGGGGACAAATCACCCCTCCCCCCCAATTTTAACCGCCGTGAATAAAAGCGCCGGGCAGGACGCTTACGCCAACGAAAAAACACTATTCAATTTAGCTCTTTCAATAATTGCGTATGTTTAGCGTTAATAATCCCCCGCTTCTTCCCCCATCCCTTTTTATACTTTTACCCGCATTTTTTTGCCCAAGATACCCGTAGGCTTCACTAGAAGTATCATAATAAGGATAGAAAAAGAGACAGCATCCGCATATTGAGACGATATGAAGCCCTTGGTGAGAGTTTCCGATACGCCCAGAAGCAGACCGCCGAGCATTGCGCCTGGAATTGAACCGATGCCGCCGAAAACCGCGGCGACAAAGGCTTTCAACCCGGGCATGACGCCCATAGTCGGGGAGATTTGCGGATAAGCGCATGAGTAAAGGACGCCGCCTGCCGCTGCAAGCACGGAGCCGAGCGCGAAAGTGAAAGATATGGTACCATTGACCGACACGCCCATCAGACTAGACGCCTGCAAGTCAAAGGAAACCGCCTGCATCGCCTTACCGCGCCGCGTATAGTTGATAACGTAGTTGAGAGCAAGCATGAGTAGCGCCGATAAAACAATAACAATCACCTGTATATTTGAGATCGAAACCCCGCCGCCCAGATTGATGTTGCTGACCTCTGGGCGGGGGAACTGGCGCGGGTTGGGCCCGATGAACGGCAAGACGCGCGCGCCGTTTTCCAAGATGAGAGAAACAGCGATAGCCGTAATAAGCGAATTGAGGCGGGGCGCGGACCTGAGCGGACGGTAGGCGAACCGCTCGATGAACACGCCGAGCGCGGCGCATAGAGTCATGGCGAACAGAAACGCGGCTATCATCGTCCATTGGTTCACGCCGAATCGCGTCAAAACGAAATAGCCCGCGTAAGCGCCTACCATAAGAATATCTCCGTGCGCGAAGTTGATGAGCAGGACGATACCGTAGACCATGGTGTAGCCCAGCGCAATGAGCGCGTAAATGCTCCCGAGTGAAACGCCGTTTATCAATTGTTGTAAGAAGACGCTTATCAAATTGCTCGCCTTTTGTTAGAGAAAAGGAACGCCGTCTGTCCGCCGTTCCCTGTTCATTAACCTACGGATTTACCGTTGTTTTGTAGACCGTCGCCAGCTTGCCCTCTTGTTTGACGATTTCCATCATAACCGCGGACTTGATGGGGTTACGCTTGTTATCAAAGGTGAGGTCGCCGGTCACATAACTACCGTTAGTCTTGACAAGAGCGTCCCGCACCGCTGTTGAGTCGGTACCGCCCGCCTTGACGATAGCGTCTCTCAACATATAGAGGGAGTCGTAGCCGAGCGCCGCGAAGGAGACAGGCGTGGCGTTGTATTTTTTCTTGAAAGCGTTGACGAAATTCACCACTTTGGAGTCTGTCGAATCGGAAGCGTAGTGGTTTGAATAGAAGCCGTTCAATACTTCGTCGCCCGCGTTTTCCGTGAGACCGTCCCAGCCGTCCGCGCCGACTATCGGGGTATCGACGCCCCGTTCGCGGAGCTGTTTAGCGATGAGGGATACCGTTGAGTAGTAGTCCGGTAAATAAACCACGTCAGGATTGGCGGTTTTGATTTTGGTGAGTTGAGCGTTGAAATCAACGTCGCCGGTTATATAGGATTCTTCGGCGGCTATGTTTCCGCCGCGCTGTCTGAAAGCCGCGATGAAGTTGTCTTTAAGCCCTACCGAGTAGTCGTTGCCATTGTCGTAGAGAATCGCGGCGTTTTTCGCGCCAAGGCTCGTCGAGGCGAAAATTCCGCCGACCGTGCCTTGGAACGGGTCGATAAAGCACGCGCGGAAGATGAAGTCGCCCGCGTCCGTGATTGACTCCATAGTCGCGGCTGGCGCCACCAGCACAACCTTTTGAGCCTGCGCCAGAGACGTGATCGCCTGGGTACAGCCTGACGTAAGGCTTCCAATGACGATGTTGACCTTGTCGCTCGTAGTGAGTTTCTTGTACGCGTTGACGGTCTTTTCCGGGTTGCCCTCGTCGTCTTCGGAGACGAGGACGAGTTTCTTACCGTTGACGCCGCCCGCGGCGTTGATTTCCTCAATCGCCAATTCGATGCCGTTTTTACATTCCACTCCGTAAACGGCCACAGTACCTGACAGCGGGAATATGCCGCCTATAGTGATAACGTCGGCGCTGTTCTTCGTACAGCCCGCAAAGACGAAAATTACGGCGCAAATTAAAACCGCAAACATTTTTTTCATTCTGAAAATCCTCCTGAACGAATATAATATCAAAACAATTAAAAAACGTCTAGCGGAGATTAGGGAGTCGAGATAGAAATAGGAATATCCACGGAATTTAGAGAATCGCGCGGACGGAAGCGGTATTTGAAAAATACCGCTTCCGTCCGCGTCGTCGCGCTTGTTTATTTGTTACCAGTTTCCATTCCCGGGGTCAGAGTTATAATTCGAGGTGTTCCCGTTGGAGTTAATATAAACGGCGTTTCCAAATGTCGCATCGCCTTCCAGCGAGTTAGAATAGATACTTCCACCGTTCTTGGCGAAGCTTCCATTATATACGGACACGCCGCCGCCGTAGGCGTAGGAAGTCGCCGTTGCAATCAGCGGCGTTATGGACGACGCCTTATTGCCGGTAATGGTTCCGCCTTGCATAGTGAAGCTCGCGTAGGCGCCGCCCACATATACGCCGCCGCCATGAGAGATGGGAGTGGATATGCGGGCGTAGGAATTCGCGACGTTCCCGCTTATCGAGCCGCCCGTCATCGTAAACGCGCCGTTACCCAGATACACGCCGCCGCCGTAGGCTCTAAGCGCGCTCTCTGCAATGGCGTTGTTACTGACGCTTCCGCCGTTCATGGTGAAAAAGCCTTGACTTTCCACGCATACCCCGGCTCCGTAGCCTGTGCCATAACCGCCGGTGAACGCGAGGGTATTATTACTGACCGTTCCGCCGTTCATCGTAAAGCCGCCTCTTTCTACATATACGCCGCTACCGCTTATATCGGCGTCATCGCCGGATACGGTGTAGGTATTACCGGTTATCTTCGAACCGTTGTTCATCACTAATTCGGCGCTATATCCGTTCACGACTACCAAAGACCCCGAGTTGCCGCTCCTCCCTTGCAGGGTGATGTTGTTGTCCAGAGTCAGAGTCACAAAATCGCTTACGAGGAACAGGTAACCGTTGCTTGAGAGACTAATTTTCCGCTCGCTGCCGCCGCCTTTCAGAATAACGCCCACGGGTTTGTAATCATAGGAGAGATTGGTCGACGCTATGGACTCGTCCCGTCTTGGTACGATAGTGTAAGCGCGGCCGTCTTTCGCGTTGTTTTTAAGCCATGCGAGCGCCGACGCAAGCGAGTCGTTTTCAACGTTGACCGTAACGGTGTAATTTTGCGTTGTATTATCTCCGCCTGTCACGGTGTATTGTATCGGACTGCTGAAATCCTGCGCTATACCTGAGGCCGGACTTATGGACTTGCCGTTATGGGCAATGGTCGGCGTAAGCGATGTGATGTTCACGATGCTTGGCACGGTTACGGCGATGTTCGTCCCGTTTATGGACCCGTTTATGTCGGTTGTTCCAAAGTTTGCGAACTTAAACGCGGTGATAGCTTTGCCTGTCGAGGATACGACAGCGGAGACCGCTTGCGACTGGTCCCCTTCCACCCCGCCGTCGTCAACCGCGTTTACCTTATAGTAGTAGGTTGTTCCTTGCGTCCTGTCCATATCGTTGTAGGATATTCCTGAAGTTGCGGTTATGGAAATATAGTCGCTGTTTTCAGACGTTGAACGGTAGACTTTATAGGAAGTTGCGCCTGCTACGGTATTCCATGTGATTCGAATAGCGTTTGACGCCAGTAGCGCTTCCGCAACGACTCCAGACGGAGCCGCAAGTCTGGTTTTCGCGGTTATCGCATTGGATCTCTCGCTTTCTTCATCCAATTTTACGGCTGAAACTACGATATAATATTCCGTATT